>DAOPJF010000001.1:0-23096 GCA_035399525.1 Candidatus Krumholzibacteriia bacterium
CCACCACCTGTTCATCTGCAACGACAGCTACAACTCGTCGCGCAACAACAAGCCCTTCGGCACCGCCGGCGGCACGGGCATCGAGTACCCGACCCAGGTCAACGGCGGCGTGGGCGGCGGCAGCGGCAGCTACCCCGGCTGGTCGAACTGGGCCGATCCCACCTACTGGGAGGTGTGGCTCGACCGCCGCGGCGACGTGGCCCGCGCCCTGTTCTACATGGACGTGCGCTACGAGGGCGGCAACCACGGCATCACCGGCTATGCCGAGCCGGACCTGATCCTGACGGACAACCTGGCGCTGATCGAGGCCTCGAACACCGGCTCGAACGAGAGCACGGCCTACATGGGCCTGCTGTCGGTGCTGCTGCAGTGGCACCTGCAGGATCCCGTCGACGCCAAGGAGCAGGCCCGCAACGACGCGGTCTACGGCTACCAGGGCAACCGCAACCCGTTCATCGATCATCCCGAGTGGGTCGAGTGCGTGTTCGAGGGCACCTGCGGCGGCGGCGGCGGCGACACCACCCCGCCGGCGGCGCCCACGGGCCTGGCCGCGGCGCCGGGGACCGGCGCCATCGACCTGGACTGGGCCGACAACGGCGAGGCCGACCTCGCGGGGTACACCGTGTACCGCGCGACCGCGTCGGGCGGACCCTACAGCGCGCTCAACGGCGTGCTGCTGGGGGGCAGTGCCTACAGCGACGGCGGCGTCGCCGCGGGCGTCACCTACTACTACGTGGTCACCGCGAGCGACCAGTCGGGCAACGAGTCCGGCTCGTCGGCGCAGGCCTCGGCGGTCGCGCCCGGCGGCGGTGGCGGCGGCGGCCCGGCCGTGGCCTGGATCAACGAGTTCCACTACGACAACAACGGCACCGACACCGGCGAGTTCGTCGAAGTCGCCGGCACCGCGGGCACATCGCTGGCGGGCTGGACCCTCGTCGCCTACAACGGCAACGGCGGGGCGTCGTACGCCACGGTGGCGCTGACGGGCTCGCTGCCCGACCAGCTGGGCGGCTACGGCACGCTGCCGTTCGCGTTCGCCGGCCTGCAGAACGGCAGCCCCGACGGCATCGCCCTGGTGGACGACGCCGGCCAGGTGGTGCAGTTCCTCAGCTACGAGGGCGGCATGACCGCGACCTCCGGTCCCGCGTCGGGCATGGCGGCCCAGGACGTGGGCGTGAGCGAAACGTCGACCTCGCCCGTGGGCTGGACGCTGCAGCTGGCGGGCGACGGCACGGCCTACGGCGACTTCACCTGGCAGCCGGCAGCGGCCGGCACGCCGGGCCTGGTGAACACGGGCCAGACCTTCGGCGGCGGCGGCGTGCCCAACGTGGCGCCCACCGCGGACGCCGGCGGTCCGTATGCGGCCGACACGGGCGTGACGATCGCCTTCAGCTCGGCGGGCTCGAGCGACAGCGACGGCACGATCGTCGCCTGGTCGTGGAGCTTCGGCGACGGCGGCACCAGCACCGCGGCCAACCCCGGCCACGCCTACGCGGCGGCCGGCAGCTACACCGCGTCGCTGACGGTCACCGACGACGACGGCGCCCAGGACACGGCCACCGCCCAGGTCACGGTCACGGTGCCGAACCAGGCGCCCAGCGCCGTGGCCAACGGGCCCTACAGCGGGCTCGAGGGTGCGACCATCGCGTTCAGCTCGGCGGGTTCGGGCGACAGCGACGGCACGATCGTCGCCTGGGCGTGGAGCTTCGGCGACGGCGGCACCAGCACCGCGGCCAACCCCGGCCATGCTTATGCCGCGGCGGGCACGTACACGGCCACGCTGACGGTCACCGACGACGATGGCGCCCAGGACAGCGCGACCGCGACGGTCACCGTCGACGCGCCGCCGCCGCCGCCGGCGGCCGCCGTGTGGATCAACGAGTTCCACTACGACAACTCGGGCACCGACCGCGACGAGTTCGTCGAGGTGGCCGGCACGGCGGGCACCGACCTGACGGGCTGGACGATCGTGGCCTACAACGGCGCCAACGGGGCGTCCTACGCCACGAAGTCGCTGTCGGGCACCCTGGCCAACCAGCAGGGAGGCTTCGGCACGAAGTCCATCGCCTACAGCGGGCTGCAGAACGGCAACCCTGACGGGCTGGCGCTGGTCGACGCGTCGGGCGCCGTGGTGCAGTTCCTCAGCTACGGCGGCAGCTTCACCGCGGCCAACGGTCCGGCGGCGGGGCAGGCGTCCACGGACATCGGCATCACCGAGTCGTCCTCGACGCCGCGGCGCTACTCGCTGCAGCTGCGGGGCAGCGGTTCGGGCTATGCCGACTTCACGTGGACCGGTCCGTTCGCCAAGTCGGATGGCTCGGTGAACAGCGGCCAGACCTTCACGGCCGCCAAGATGGCGCTGCGCTAGGCGGCATCCGCCACGACGAAGGAGCCCCCGGAGCCGACGGCTCCGGGGGCTTCATCATTCCGGGGCTTCGTCGTCGCGGGCGACGGGACTCAACGCGGCGGCAGCTGCCCCAGCAGCTCGCGGGCCTTGGCGTGGGAGGGGTCCAGCGCCAGCGTGCGCTCGCAGCGCGCGCGGGCCTCGGCGGTGTCGCCGGCCAGCCACGCCACCAGGCCGAGGTTGAACTGCAGCGGCGCGAAGTCGGGCGCGCGCTGTTCGGCCTGCCGCAGCACCGTGCGCGCCTCGTCCAGGCGGCCCTGGGCGCCCAGCAGCGAGCCCAGGTTCAGCGCGGCCTCGACCAGCCCCGGGTTCAGCGCCAGCGCCTGCCGGTACTGCTCTTCGGCCTCGGCCGAGCGGCCCAGGTTCAGGAGCGCGTTGCCGGCGTTGTAGTGCGTGCGGCTCTGGGGCCGGATGGCCAGGGCGGCCTCGAGGTGCCCGAGCGCTTCGGCCGAGCGGCCCTGCTCGTCCAGCACCACCGCCAGGTTCTGGTGCGCCAGCGCGTTGTCGCGGGTCACGGCCAAGGTGTGGGTCCACAGGCTGACCGGGTCCTTCCACCAGGCCAGCTGCCGCCGCGCCTGCCAGCCGCCCAGCACCACGACGACCACCAGCAGGATCGCCAGCGGCGCCGCCGTCGCGCGCCGGCGGTTCATCGCGGCCGCGCCCGCGTCGGCCACCACCACGAGGATGCCGATCATCGCCACGTAGGTGTAGCGGTCACCCATGGGCAACTGCCCGCCCTGCACCAGGCCCAGGGTGGGGATGATCCAGGCCACGAACCACAGCCAGCCGAAGGCCAGGGCCGGCCACCGGCGGCGCATGACCACGGCCTGCCGGCCGATGGAGAACGCGAGGAATGCCAACGCGCCCGCCCAGGCCGGGGCCGTGTGCAGGTGGGCCACGGGATAGACGGGCGCCAGCGGCGACGGGTACGCCAGCTTCACGACGTGCCGCCACAGGAAGCCGACGCCGTCGGCGAAGCGCTCGCCGAAGGGCACGGGCGTGATGGCGCCGAAGGCCTCGCCGTGGGCCAGCTTCACCGCGGTGACGGCGGCGCCCGCCGCCAGCGCGAAGAACGGCAACACCGCCAGCACGTCGCGGCCCAGCGCGCGCCAGGTCCAGCGGTCGTCGTCGCGCCAGCCCGCCGCCAGCACCATCGCCACCGGCAGGGCCACGGCCTGCGGCTTCGAGGCCAGCGCGACCACGGCGCAGGCGAGCGCGGCCCAGGCCCACGGGCGGGTCCAGCGCGCGTCGGCCAGGCGCCAGCAGAGGATGGCCGCCAGGCTCCAGCCGGCCATCAGCAGGTCCTTGCGCGCGGTGATCCAGGCCACCGCCTCGACGTTCAACGGATGCACCGCGAACACCGCCGCCACCGCCGCGGCGCGCCAGCGGCCCCCGGTCAGCGAGCGCACCAGTGCGAACACCAGCAGCACGTTCACCAGGTGCAGCAGCAGGTTGGTGCGATGGAACGCGGCGGGCGCGCCCTGGCCGCGTGCGGCGTCGGCCTGCAGCGAGATCCAGGTCGCCGGGATCCACACGCCCTGGTGGCCGGTGGTCAGCGCCCAGCGGACGTCGTCGCCGGTCAGGCCGCCGAGCACGCGGGGGTTCTCGTACACGTACTGGTCGTCGTCGAGGTTCACGAAGCCCAGGCGCCCGGCGCCGCCGTAGACGGCCAGCGCCAGCAGCACCGGCAGGACGGCGGGCAGGAAGCGGTGCACGGCGGACGTCATGCGGTTGATCATCGTGCGATTGTCGAAGCTGCGGCGCGGGGTGTCAAGGCGGGCCGGCGGCCGGAGCGCACCCGGCCGCCGGCCCTGCCATCAGGACTGCTGCGGATCGAGCTGGCTGAGCCAGCGGTACAGCGTGACCCTCGAGACGCCGAGCTGCCGTGCGGCGCGGGCCTTGTTGCCGCCGGCCCGTGCGATCAGGCCGTTGAGCGTGTCCCAGGTCAGGCCCGACGCGTGGCTGCGCGGGCGCGGGCCCAGCTGCCGGGCCGAGGCCATCTCCGCGAACTCCAGCGACGGCACGCCGTCGCGCTCGACGCCCACCAGGGTCAGGGGCCGGCCCAGGTCGCGCTGCAGCCAGGCCTGCTGCGCGAGGGTCTCGAGCTCGGCCGCGTTGCCGGGCCAGGGATGTGCGGCCAACGCCTGCAGGCCGGCGGCGTCGAAGACCGTGCGGGCGTTCAGCACCGCGCCTTCGAGCCGGGTCAGCAGGTGGTCCAGCAGGGGCAGCACGTCCTCGGGGCGCGTGCGCAGCGGCGGCACGCTGACGGTCATCAGCCGCAGGCGGAAGTACAGGTCCGGGCGCAGCACCCCCGGATCGGCCAGCCGCCCCAGGTCGCGGGCGCTGGTGACGATCAGGCGCACGTCGGCCCGGCGGTCGCGCGTGCCGCCCAGCGGCCGCCAGGTGCCCTCGCGCACCAGCTGCTGCAGGCGTTCCTGCACCGCCTCGGGCAGGCGCTCGATGCCGGTGACGACGAGCGTGCCGCCCTGGGCCCGCTCAATCAGGCCCCGCGTGGCGCCGCGGGCGTCGATCTCGCCGAACAGCTCGCGGGCCAGCGCCGGCCCCGGCGTGGCCGCGCCGTGCACCACCACGTAGGGCCGCGCGCTGCGCGGGCTCGTCTCGTGGATGCGGCGGGCCAGCAGGCCCTTGCCCGAGCCCGGTTCGCCGTGGATGAGCACGGGCCCGTCGTAGGCGGCGAACCCGTCGCAGCGGCGCAGCACCTGGCGCATGGCCGCCGACACGGCCACCACGCGCGACGACGGGGCGCGCTGCAGCGAGAAGGGTCCGACGCCGCCGGGCGCCGCCGGGCGCGGCCGCTCGTCGTCGCCGCCCACGCGGCGGCGGGCCAGCTCGTTCACCAGCTCGCCGATCTCGACCGACAGCGGGGTGCCTTCGAGCTCGCGGTCCAGCCGGTGGGCCACCAGCGCATGGTTCCAGGCGTCCTCGACCAGGGCGGCGGCACGCGAGGCGACGCTGCCGGTGTCGGCCCAGCGCAGCAGCACGCGGGCGGCCTGCATCGCGGCGATCATCTGCTCGTGGCGGGCCTGCAGGCGGCGCAGGCCCAGCAGGGCCTCGTCCAGCAGGCGCACGGCCAGCGGCCAGCGCCCGAGGTTGGCGGCGTTCACGCCCAGGCAGCGCAGGGTGACGGCCGTCTCGAAGGCGTCGCCGACCACTTCGCACAGCTCGCGGGCGTTGTTCAGCACGGCCAGGGCGTCCTCGTGTCGGCCTTCGCGGTCCAGGCACTCGCCCTCGCGGCGGCGCAGCTCCATGACCAGGTCGCCGCGGGGCGCCAGGGCGTGGGCCACGGCCATGCCGCGCTCGTAGAAGCGGCGGGCCTCGGCGGGGCGGCCCTCGTCGCGCAGCACGTCGCCCATGAACTCCAGGGCCAGGGCCTGCTCGCGGGCCAGGCCGGCCTCGTCGGCCGCGGCGTGGGCCTCGGCCAGCTGCCGCCGCGCCTCGTCCCAGCGGCCCTGCAGCCGCAGCACGTTGCCCAGGGCGATGCGCGCGCGGGAGATCATGTCCAGGCGCCCGTCCACCATGGCCAGCTCCTTGTGCAGGAGCTCGGCCGCGGCCTCGTAGTCGCCCTGCTTGTAGCAGACGATGGCGAGGTTCTGGTAATTCTGCGCCGTGCGCATGCGGGCGGCCAGGGCGGTGTTCAGGGACAGGGCCTTCTCGAACCAGCGACGGGCGTCGGCCAGGGCGCCCTGGGACAGGCAGGTCCAGCCCAGGAAGTTCGCGGCCACCGCGGCGCGACCGGGCTCGCCCAACACGGTGAACGCCGAACAGGCATAGTCGACGTGGGCCACCGCGTCGCCCGGACGGCCGAGCCAGCGCAGGGCCGCGCCCAGCAGCAGGCGCAGCTCGGCGTGCTCGAGCGAGGGGTGGTCCGCGACCTCGGCCAGGGCCGCGGTCACGGCCTCGGCGACCTCGGCGTGGTGCTCGTGGAACAGCAGCACGTTCCAGCGCAGGATGCGCGCACCCAGGTCGTGCTCGTCCAGCAGGCCGGCCTGCTCGGCCTCGGCCAGCCAGGCCAGGCAGCCGTCGTTGTCGCGCCGCTCGAGCAGGCACCAGGCCTTCAGCAGCGCCGCGTCGCGGCGGGCCGCGGCGGTGTCGGGACCGCCGGCCGCCAGCAGGTCGTCGATGCGGGCCAGGGCATCGTCGCTGCGCCCCTGGCGGTACAGTTCGCGGGCCGTGGCCAGCGGCTCGGGCGCCGTCCGCAGCGCGGTCGGCGGCGTCGCCGCGCGGGCGGCCGCGGTCCGGTCGGAGCGAGGCAGGTCAGCGCGCATCGTGCCACCTCCCCGCGGGGATCAGCCGCCAGGGCAGGGCGCCGAAGCGGCCCTCGACCGGGGAGATCATGATCACGGCGACCGGGGCGCTGCCGGGCAGAAGCACGATCGGCAGCAGGTACACGGGGCGGTCGACACCGTCGGCGTCGCTGACCGTGGCCGCAGCGCCGGGCTTCCATCCCGAGGCGACCTGGGCCGGGTCGAGCACGCCGTCGCCAGGGTCGCCCTCGCAGTCCTCGTACAGCTCGACGCCGGGGCGGGCCAACGCGGGCTGGGCGACCGCCGTGAACAGGAACAGGAGAGCAAGGGCGAGATGGGCCCAACGCGTCGGGTGCGAAGGCATGGCCGCTCCTGGGTGGGGACGGAGGGTCCCGGGTGTTTATCCCCAGCGCCCGCGGGGCGGACGCGTCGTGTCAACCGATGGAGACTATCACTCGGGATATTCAAAGGTCAAGAGATTTTTGGTCTAGCCACTTCTTGTGATGTCCAGTGCCTTCTTGTGGTGGTTGGTTGTCACTTGATTTGATGATTTATCATAGAAGTGTGACATGGTGGGTGTCACGCAGGCACGGGCGCAGCGGGGCGGCGTCCTTGGCCAGGTGCGTCTGGAGTAAGGGTTTGCCTCAGGGGTGGATGAAATCGGGGACGCCGACGGCCGCCGGCGTCCCCGGGGGATCCTACATCATGTAGAAACGCAGGCTGCAGGTGAGGCTGTGGGTCTTGGCGACGGTGTTGTCCAGGAATTCGAACTGGCCGACCCGCACCTCGCGGTAGTCGTACTGGATGCCGATGGCCGCGGTGTCGGCGACCCGGAACTCGTAGCCCGCGCCGGCCGACCACGTGAAGCCGCCCTTCTGGTAGATGACGCGCTCCTGGGGCAGCACGGCGTCCACGTCGAGGGTGCCCCAGCCGGCGCCGCCCTTGAGCCAGAAGCCCTCGCCGCGGGGAAACCACGACACCTCGCCCAAGAAGTGGAACGTGGTCACCGAGATCGGTGTCAGGTTCTGGGCGTAGGACTCCTTCCAGCCGTAGATGCCGATGGAGCCGATCAGGTTGTCGTTGCGGGCCCAGCCGACGTTGATGCCGCCGGTGAAGGCCAGCTCGGTGCCGGTCTCGTAGTCCGAGCCGTCGCTGCCGGTGAACGCCAGCTTGCTCCAGCCCGAGCCGAAGTTCAGTCCGATCACGGTGCCGTCGCGGTCGTGGCCGCCCAGGTCGAGAGCCGCGGCGGGGCCGGCGGCGGCCAGGAGCAGCGCCGCGACGGCCGCGGCCAGGGACAGGCGGAAGCGGTTGGCCATGAGAGGGACCTTTCAGGATCGGGTTCATTGAAACGCGTTCGCAGAATCTATCCCCAACCCCGCCCGGCGTCCACCTTCGCCGACGGCGGGAACCTGCGGCCGGCAAAGTTTTTCAAGCGCCGCCCGGAGCCGGGGACTATATTTCTCCCACGAATCCGCTCTGGTAACTGATTGGGGCATCGCAACGACCGCGCCCCGCGGCCGGTCGCGGGCCCCGGAACCCGGATGGTCACCGTGCAAGGCTTCTTCAAGAATCCCGTCGTCGCCTTCCTCACCTCCCTGAAGCTCAGCGCCGTCCTGATGTCGCTGTTCGCGATCGCCATCGGCTATGCGACCTTCTTCGAGAGCTCGTGGGGCCGGGACGGGGCCTACGCCGTCATCTACGGCGCGCGCTGGTTCGAGATCCTGCTCGCGCTGCTGACGATCAACATGACGCTGCTGTTCTTCAAGCGCTGGCCCTACGAGCCGCGCCAGACCGGCTTCGTCCTGGTGCACATCGCCATCGTGGTGATCCTGGTGAGCGCGGGCATCACGCGCTACTTCGGGTACGAGGGCATCATGCCCATCCGCGAGGGGCAGACCACCGACTTCATCTACTCGGACAAGAGCCACGTGCAGGCCCAGATCGGCGACGAGCTGGCCTCGTTCCCGGTGCGGCCCTACCGCATGGGCATGAAGCCGATCTTCAAGAAGGTGCAGCTCGGCGGCCGCAGCTACGACCTGGGCATGACCGAGTACTGGCCGTTCTTCGAGGAGAAGCTGATGGAGGGCCCCGGCGGTCCCGCGGCCTTCGCCTACGGCGTGCGCGAGATGGGCAACCTGGTGCAGAAGACGATGATGCAGGGCGAGTCGGCCAACATCGGCGAGGTCGACGCCCGCTTCGTCGACGGCGACTTCGGCGGCGCGATGACCTCGGCCAAGCTGGGCGAGATCCGCATCCACATCGACGGCCACCACTGCGACTTCCCGCTGGCCTGGCCCGCCGACGGCGTGCACGAGTGCAACGGGTGGACCTTCGCGGTGAAGGAATTCCAGACCGATTTCAAGGTGGGGGCGCCGTCGTCGGCCGATGGCCCGTTGCGCAACCCCATGGTCAAGCTCGACGTGACGGCGCCCGACGGCCGCCGCGGCGAGAAGGTCCTCTTCGCGCACCATCCCGACTTCAGCATGGGGCACGGGGGCGCCGAGGAGGAGTTCGCCGACCTGGACGTGCTGTACCAGGTCTCCGCGGGGATCGAGTTCGCCCCCGGCGGCGCCACGGGCGTGCGCGCGCGGGCGTCCTTCGACCTCGAGGCGATGGACATGGCCGAAGGCGACCAGGCCGACATCCCGGCCGGGACCGAGTTCGAGCTGCGTCCGTCGGTGCTGTACAAGAACGATGTCGAGAACTTCAAGCTCGTGCCGATCGAGGTGTGGGGTTCGGTGGTCATGGCTCCCGCCCTGAGCCAGGACTCCAACGCCCCCGCCGCGGCGCGCATCGTGATCCGCGACGACCAGGGCAACGAGGCGTCGGCCATCTGCCAGAAGAACCGCAGCCCCGAGTCGGTGACGCTCGGCGGGCAGCGGGTGAAGCTGGAGTTCGGCGCCGTGCGCATCCCGGTCGACTACGCGCTGCATCTGGACGATTTCGTCCTGCAGACCTACCCGGGCAGCGACAACCCCGCCACCTACGAGAGCTACGTGTCGCTGACCGACCAGGCCCAGGGCATCGAGGGCAGGAAGGTGCACATCTACATGAACCACCCGCTCACCCACCGCGGAAGCAAGCACTTCCAGTCGTCCTACGACCCGGACCGCAAGGGCACCGTGCTGTCGGTGAACCATGATCCGGGCAAGTGGCCGACGTACTTCGGCTACGGGCTGATCTCGCTGGGCTTCATCCTGATCCTGGCCAAGGACCTGATCTGGCCGCGCCGCAAGCGGGGCGGCGCCGGCGACGAGGGCACCCCCGTGTCGGTGGCGCTGGCCCTGGCGGGCCTGCTGATGGCGGGCCTGGCCGGCACGGCGCACGCGCAGGCCGACGACGGCCATGACCACGGCGCCGACGACGGGCACATCCACGCCGCGAGCACCGGTTTCGTGACGCTGTCCGACCCGGCGCGCGAGGCGGCCAGCCGGCTGATCATCCAGGACTTCCGCGGCCGCATGAAGCCGCTGGACACCCTGTCGCGCGAGATGGTGATGAAGATCGCCAAGCGCACGAAGTTCGAGGGCCGCGAGCCCGTGGACCAGTACCTGAGCTGGTCGCTGAACCCGTCGTTCTGGTGGGACAAGCCGCTGATCTCGGTGAAATTCCCCGGCATGAAGGACCTGCTGGGCGTCGACCAGGCGACCACGCACGTGTCGCTGGCCAGCCTGGTGGACGCCAACGGCCGCTACAAGCTGGCCGACGCCGTGGACGAGGCGCACCGCACGCCGGACCGCGAGCGCAGCAAGCTGCAGCGCAAGCTGATCTCGTTCGACGAGCGCGCGAACCTGCTGAACCACACGTTCCGCGGCGCGTCGCTGCGCATGTTCCCCATCCCGGGTGACGAGAACCACACCTGGCAGGACATCCAGACCGTGACGCCGCGGCTGGATGCCGACCAGGCCGAGCGCTACAGCAAGGCCTTCGCCGACCTGGCCGAGGGCGTGCGCACGGGCAACAACCAGGTGATGATGCAGGGCATCACCGAGACCGACGCGCTGCAGCACGAGTTCGGCGCGATGGTGCTGCCGTCGAAGGCCCGCATGGCGGCCGAGCTGCAGTACAACCGCGGCCACATCTTCTCGTGGGCCATGCTGCCCTACCTGGGCGCCTTCGGCGTGCTGATGATCGTGTACATCGTGAACCTGTTCCGCAACCACGGCGCGCGCCTGAGCTACCGCAACCCGTTCTACACCCTGGGCGTGCTCATGTACGCGGTGGCCTTCGGCATGTCCATCTACGCCTACGTGCTGCGCTGGATCGCCTCGGGCCGCGCGCCCCTGTCCAACGGCCACGAGTCGCTGCTGTTCATCAGCCTGGCGGTCGCGCTGGCGGGCCTGGTGTTCGAGCTGGTGTTCCGCATGGGCGTGCCGGCGGCCCTGGGCGGACTGCTGACGACGGTCATCCTGGGCGTGTCGATGCTGTCGACCTTCGACCCGGCCATCGGGCCGCTGGTGCCGGTGCTGGTCAGCTACTGGCTGAACATCCACGTGACCATCATCACCTCGAGCTACGGGTTCCTGGGATTGTCGGCGCTGATCGGGGCGCTCATCCTGGTGCTCTACATGCTGAAGAAGCCGGGCCGCGACAACGTCAAGGACGCCATCAAGACCCTGGACAACATCAACTACCACGTGATGGTGACCGGCCTGGGCCTGCTGTCGATCGGCACGCTGCTGGGCGGCGTGTGGGCCAACGAGTCGTGGGGCCGCTACTGGGGCTGGGACGCCAAGGAGACCTGGTCGCTGGTGACCATCCTGGTGTACGCCGTGGTGCTGCATTTCCGGTTCATCCCGAAGCTGAAGTCGGCCTGGCTGAGCGCGGCGCTGGCGACGGCGGCCGTGGGTTCGGTCGTGATGACCTACTTCGGCGTGAACTACTTCCTGACCGGCCTGCACAGCTATGCCCAGGGCGACGCCGCGAAGGTGCCGTCGTGGGTGTATGTCTTCGCGCTGGTGGTGGCGATGCTGATCGCGGTCAGCGGCATGGTCAACAACAGCCGGAAGTGGGACAAGGCCTAGGCCGCGTCCCGTCCGGAGCGGACAGCGGAAGGCCCCGCCGGCGACGGCGGGGCCTTCGCGTTTCCCGAGGTCGCGGCCATCAGCGGAACAGCGCCTGCATGCCGCCCCACGAGGCGGGCGCCCGGTCCACGCCGCAGCCGTCGTCGATGAAGGTGATCGTGCCGGTGCCGGACCAGCCGGCGGGATCGGCGTCGCAGCAGGTCAGCACGGCCGCGCCGGTCGAGCCGACGTAGCCCGCCGGGCCGTCGGGGGCGGTGTTGCCGGCGACGGTCGTGTTCGCGGCCTCCAGCAGGCTCGACCACGAGACGACCACGCCGCCGCCGTAGTCGCCCGCGGAGTTTGCGGTGATGGTGCAGTCGGTGACCACGGCCCGGGCGCCGTTGCCCACGTACAGGCCGGCCCCGCCGATGTCCGCCGAGTTGCCGCGCAGGGTGCAGCCGGTCATGACGAGCCGCGCGGCGCTGCCCAGCACCTCGACCCCGCCCGCCGTCTCCCAGACCGCGTTGTCCTCGACCAGGCAGTCGACCACCGTGGCGGTGCCGGCGCCGGACCAGGTCATCCCGCCGCCGGCCATGCACCTGTCGGCGCCGCGGAAGGAGCAGCCGCGCACCGTGGGCGTGCAGGCGCCGCCCAGCCGCAGCCCCGCCGACTCGGTGGCGGTGTTCGCGTCGAACAGGCAGTCGGTGAACGTGGGCGAGCCTGTTCCGGTGACGAAGGCGCCGCCGCCCACGGCAGTCTCGTTGCCGCGGAACACGCAGCGCGTGACGGCGAGGTCGCCGGTGTCGACCATCAGCCCCGCGCCCCACGCGTTGTGCGGCGTGGCGCCCCAGGCCGGCAGGCCGTTCTGCAGGGTCAGGTCCTCGAGCCGCGTGCCGGCGGCCAGCGCGGCGCCGTAGAGGCAGCGGGCCAGGCGCTGGGCGTCGATGACCACGTCGGCGGGATCGCCGGTCGCCCCGCGCAGCGTGACGCCCGACGGCAGCACGAGGTCGTGCTCGAACCAGGTGCCGGCCGCGACGACGACCGAGTCGCCGCCGGCGGCGGCGGCAAGGGCGGCGGCGATGGTGGCGTGGTCATCGGGTACGTGGTGCTCGGCGGCGGCGGCGGGACGGGCCGCGATCGCGAGCACGGCGACGAGAGCGATGATCGGCATGCGCATGGCGACGGTCCTTGCTGGGCCCCGGGGGGCCGGAGTGCCTGCTCCCACCCAAGCATAGCACGGATCGGCGCGGCGCGCGGGAAATCAGCCGGCGGCCGCCTCGCGCCCCAGCCGCTGCAGCACGTCCCAGGCCTCGACGACGTGGCGACGCTCGGTCCTGGTCTGGCCGATGGCCAGGCGCAGCGTGACCAGGCCGTCGAGCTTCGTCAGCGTGATGTAGGTCGTGCCCTCGGCGTTGACCCGGTCCAGCAGCGCCTTGTTCAGGCGGTTGCAGGTCTCGAGGTCGGCGCCCGCGGGCGCCAGGCGGAAGCAGACCGTGTTCAGCGGCACGGGCGCGGTGCGCTCCCAGCCGTCGGCGGCGTCGATCCAGCCGGCGAACTCCTGGGCCAGCTCGAGGTGCGCCGCGACCATCTCCCGCAGGCGCCCGGCGCCGAAGGTGCGCAGCACGAACCACAGCTTCAGCGCGCGGAAGCGGCGGCCCAGGGGCACGCCCCAGTCGCGGAAGTTGCGCACGACGCCGTCCTGGTTGGTCTTCAGGTACTCGGGGTCGATGGACATGGTGCGCTCGAGGTGGGCGGGATCCTTCACGTACCAGGCCGAGCAGTCGAAGTTGGTGAACATCCACTTGTGGGGGTTGAAGACCAGCGAGTCGGCGCGCTCGATGCCGTCGAGGATCCAGCGCCGGTCCGGCAGGATGGCCGCGGTGCCGGCCAGGGCCGCGTCCACGTGCAGCCACAGGTCGTGGCCCTGGGCCACCAGGCCGATGGCGTGCACCGGATCGACGGCCGTCGTGCTGGTGGTGCCCACGGTGGCGACGATGCAGCAGGGCTCGTAGCCCGCCGCGCGGTCCGCGCGGATGCGCCGCTCGAGGTCCTCGACATCCATGGCGCGGTTGGCGTCGACGTCCACCAGCACCACGTTGTCGTCGCCGAAGCCGG
This sequence comes from Candidatus Krumholzibacteriia bacterium, assembly GCA_035399525.1. Classification (GTDB taxonomy): domain Bacteria; phylum Krumholzibacteriota; class Krumholzibacteriia; order LZORAL124-64-63; family LZORAL124-64-63; genus JACZKN01. The sequence goes on from DAOPJF010000001.1 coordinate 13,788, forward strand.
CGATGCGCGCGCCCTTGATGACCGAGCTGTGGGCGTCGCGCGAGATGTAGATGCGCAGGCGGTCGGCGCCCGCGAAGCCCTCGGTGCCCACCAGGAAGCCGGTGCTGCGCTCGCGCGCGCACACCAGGGCGGTCAGGGTCGCGGTGGAGGCCGTGTCCTGGATGCAGCCGTGGAAGCCCGCGGGCAGGCCCACGAGCTGCGCCAGCCAGCGCATGACCACCTGCTCGAGCTCGGTGGCCGCGGGGCTGGTCTGCCACAGCATCGCGTTGACGCCCAGGCCCGCCGACAGCAGCTCGCCCAGGATGGACGGGTAGCTGTTGTTGGCGGGGAAGTAGGCGAAGAAGCGCGGGTGGTTCCAGTGCGTGATGCCCGGCAGGATCAGGCGGTGGAAGTCCTCCATGACCGCGTCCATCGATTCGCCGCGCTCGGGCGCCTGCGCGGGCAGCGCGGCGGCGATCGACCCGGGCTCGGTGCGGGCCATCACCGGCAGCTGCTCGTTGGTTTCGAGGTATGCGGCGATCCAGTCGATGATCTCGTGGCCGTGGCGGCGGAACTCGGCGGCGTCCATGGGGCCTCCCGGGGGCGCGGACGTGGGGCGGTGATGCGGGGCTGCGGGTGGGGCCATGATACACGAACCCGGACCGGTTGGCCCGGCCCGGGTTCACGATCAACCCGAAGAAGCCTAGCCCTTCATGCGGGGCTTGGGCGTCTGCTTCGGGTCGCTGAGCATGAAGATGTTCGTCGTCGGCGCGGCCGCGGGCTGCTCCGCCTCGGCCTCGGCCTCGGGCTCGACCGTCGCTGTCGCCGTCGCCGCGGCGATCGTGTCCTCGAAGCTGCCCGTGGCCGCGGCCACGGGAGCGGGCGTTGGCGCCGCGGCGGCTGCGACCGGTGCGGCGGGCGCCGGCGCCGGCGCCGGGGTCGGTGCGGCGGAGGCGGCGACCGGGGCCGGCGCCTCGGGCGCGGCCTCGGCCACCGGCTGCGGCCGGTGCAGCATGAAGACGCTGGTCTTGCCGGGAGCCTGGCCCTGCCCGGTCGGGATCGCGGGCGGCGGCGGCGTGTCGGCCCCGCCGTCGTCCAGCGAGAACGTGACCTTGGGCTTGACGTAGGCCGGCATCGCGTCTTCGGCCTGGTCGAAGACGGGCCTGGTCACCGGCGCGGGCGCGGGCTGAGGCGCGGGGGCGGCGGCGACGGGAGCCGGCGGGGTGTCGGCGACCGGCGGCGGCGCCGCGGCTCCGGGGGCCGCCGGCGCGGGTGCGGCCACCGACGCGATGGCGGCGGCGGTCTGCTCGACCACCTGCGCCGGCGTCGGTTCCGGCAGCGCGTCGGGATCGACGGCGGCCGCCGCCTGCACGGGCGCGGCGGGCTCGAGCACGCGCGTGCGCGGCCTCGGGGCGCCGACCACGACCGAGGCCGGCGGGTCGAGCACCAGCTGGCCGAGGCTCTGGCTCACCTTGTGGATGGCGCTGATGTGCTTGAGGATCTGCCCGACCGACTCCTCGTACTCGCGGGTCGAGCTGAGCATCACCGACACGGTGTGCTCGATCTCGGCGGTGGCGTTGGCGGTCTGGGCCGCGAGCGCCTTGACCTGGCCCGACACGGCCTCGGTGAACGAGGCGCCGGTGCGGCCGGTCTGCTCGGCCTCCTGGTCGATGGCGGCGGCCGTCTGCCGGCAGCGCTGGGCGAGCTGGCCCACGCGGCCGATGACGAGGCCCATCTCGCGCACGCTCTCGGCCAGCTCGGTCGCCACCTGGGTCGTGTAGCTGGCGGCGTTGTTGGCGCCGCGGACCATGCGGTAGCCCTCGGCGGTGTCGTCACCCAGGTCGTTCAGGCGGTAGATCATGCCCTGCAGGGCGACGCCGACCGAGTCGATGGCGGCCTTCATCTTGTCGGTGCTCGCGGCGATGGTGCCCATGTCCACGGCGACCTGGTCGACGGCGGCCGAGACATCCTCGAAGTCGACGGGCGACTTGTAGGGCAGGTTGGGCAGCACCGGGCGGGGCCGCTCGACCGAAGCCGAAGCGGGCTCGGCGCTGTAGCGCGAGACGGCGCCGGCCGGGGCCAGGCCCCGGCTCGCGGGGGCGTCGTTGGGCGCGTCGTTCGCGGGGCGGGCCAGGCGACGCTGCACGATGAGCGTGCCGATCAGGGCCAGCGCCGAGGCCAGGGCCAGCAGGCGCGCGGCCTGGGCCATGCGGCCGGTCGACGCCGGGCGGTCGCAGGCGGCCGCGACGGCGGCCAGGTGGCTGGTCAGCTCGGACGCGTTGGCGTGCAGGTCGTCGATGGCCTGCTGTCCGGCGGCGCTGAACACCGAGTACTCGCCGGCCGCGAGGTCGGACAGGGGCAGGCCCACCTGCAGCCACAGGGCCGACGCGCCGGACAGGGCGCGGCGGGCCTCGTCGCCGCGGACGGGACGGATCTTCAGGGGCGCGCCGTCGGGACCCTCGACGGTGCCGCCGCGGTTCAGGGCCTCCAGGCCGCTGTTGAAGAGAACGACGGTACGGCCGAGGGCGGCACGGCTGGCGTTGACCGTGGCGAAGTCCTCGGCGGCGACCGAGTCGGCGAGGTGGCGGTCCAGGTCGGCCACGAGGGCCTGCTGCCGGACGGCCAGGGCGGCGGCCTCGGTGTTGCCGCCGCGAGGCCAGGTGACGGCCACGGCGACCAGCGCCGCGATCGTCAACACGATCAGGGCGGCGGTGGTCCTGTTCAGCAACTGCCTATGAGACATGCACTTCCTCCGGTCGAACCCTTGCTGCAGGCAGGCCCCCCGGACGGCCGGGTCCGGGGCGCTCAGCCCCATTATCGGATGCGATCGGAAACGGTTTACCGTTAACAGCCGCGTTTTCGGGCCGTGCGGCGGGGGGCCGGAAGGGCTATCTTCGCCGGGTTGCGCCGCATTCCCCGACGTTTCCCCAGGAGAGTGAAGACGATGCTGACGATGTGCCGCCGCGGCCTGGCCCCGGCCCTGCTGTTGACCCTGCTCGTGGCGCTGGCCCTGCCTGTGGCCCCGGCCGCCGCCGCCGACAAGATCCCCGTGGCCTCGCTGGACGACCTGCCGGTGCACACCTACCCGCTCGAGGGCACGGCCGGCGAGATGTTCGCCGATCCCGCGAAGATGACCCGCCTGCAGCAGGCCTACGCGGCCGACCTGAAGAGCGACCTCGACACCTACGACATCAAGGACGCGGCCACGCTGCAGGACAAGTACGGCTCGATGGCCCTGATGGCCCTGATGGAGGGCCGCGACCAGGACGCGCTGGCCTGGTTCGACAAGGTGCGCGCGCTGGAGGACAAGGAGTCGGCGAAGCAGATGAACGCGCTGACCAACCGCGCGCTGATCGCCGCGCGGGCCAAGGTGGGCCCCGGCGCCGACCGCGCCGCCCTGGACGCCGCGTTCCGCCAGGAGCTGACCGTGCGCGTGGCGGCCCTGGACTGGGCCGTGGTGCAGGACGCCGTCAAGAGCGCCAAGGGCCGCGCCGAGTTCCTTTCGGAGAACCTGGTCGCCGGCATGATCGATTCGCGCATCGCGCCGGCGGCCGAGGCCATGGGCGCCCTGTCGAGCGACCTCGCCGGCCAGCTGCTGGGCATGCGCTACACCGTCGACACGGTGCTGCCGCTGAACCCGATCATCGCCGAGGTGTACGGCGACGCCATCGCGAAGAACAACGTGGAGAAGGTGGACATCTGGGCCGCCCGCGAGGTGACGCTGCAGCCGGGCCGGGAGCACGCCCCGGTGGTGGTCGGCATCTGGGACTCGGGCGTCGACCTGGACGTGTTCCCCGGCCAGCTGTGGACCAACGCGAACGAGAAGGCCGACGGCGCCGACACCGACGGCAACGGCTTCGTCGACGACCTGCACGGCATCGCCTTCGACCTCGACGGCGTGGCCAACCCGCACATGCTGCACCCGCTGGGCGACCAGGAGGGCAAGCTCGACCAGGTCTACGGCTCGATGCAGGGCTTCGTCGACCTGACCAGCGCCATCGACAGCGATGCGGCGGCCAACGTGCGCCGGCAGCTGTCGACCATGGCCCCGGACCAGGTGGGTGACTACATGACGTCGCTGAGCTTCGGCGGCCTGTACATGCACGGCACCCACGTGGCGGGCATCGCCGTGCGCGGCAACCCGTACGCGCGCATCCTGGCCGCGCGCATCGAGTTCGACTACCACCAGACCCCGAAGGCCATGACCGTCGAGACGGCGCGGCTGCTGGCGGACGACTACGTGCGCACGGCGCAGTACTTCCGCGACGCCGGCGTGCGCTGCGTGAACATGAGCTGGGGCTGGACCTTCAAGGAGATCGAGGGCGCCCTCGAGGCCAACGGCGTCGGCGCGAACGCCGAGGAGCGCGCCGCCATGGCGCGCGAGATGATCGGGATCCTGTCGGACGGCCTGAAGAAGGCCATGACCGACTCGCCGGGCATCCTGTTCATCACTGCGGCGGGCAACGACGACAACGACGTCGAGTTCGACGTGGTCATCCCCAGCAGCTTCGACCTGCCGAACCTGATGGTCATCGGCGCGGTGGACCAGGCGGGCGACCCGACCGGCTTCACCAGCGGCGGCCGCCTGGTGAAGATCTACGCCAACGGCTTCCAGGTCGAGAGCACCGTGCCGGGCGGCGGCACCATGAAGATGTCGGGCACCTCGATGGCCTCGCCCAACGTGCTGAACCTGGCCGCGAAGCTGTTCACCCTCGACCCGAAGCTGACGCCGGAGCAGGTGCGCGCGCTGATCGAGAAGGGCGCCGAGCCCAACGCGAAGCACCCGGAGATCCTGCTGATCAACCCGCAGCGGTCGGTGGAGATGATGTAGGACGGCGCCCGCCGCCCGACGTGCGCAGGGGGCGGGCCGGATGGTCCGCCTCCGTGCACGTCCACGCCGGGGAACGGAGGATCACGTGGGGATTGGCCGGCCGTCGGGTGCCGGAATGCGGCGTCTCCCGGGGCCGGCCGCGGCCCTGGCCGTCGGTGCACTGCTGTTCCTGTGGCGGTTCGATCCCGCCATCGTCGCGCCGCGCCACGTCGACTGGCTGCTGGTGGGCGGCGATCCCTCCATGGTCGAGATGGGCTGGGAGTACTTCCGGCAGGATCCCTGGGCCTGGCCGCCCGGCGCCGGCTCCAGCTACGGCGCCCCCCTGGGCAGCAGCATCGGGCTGAGCGACGGCATCCCGCTGCTGGCGCTGCCGGGCAAGCTGCTGGGCGGAGGGCGCACGGCACCATGGCAGTACTTCGGCCTGTGGATCCTGGCGTGCCACCTGCTGCAGGCTCTCGCCTCCTGGCTGCTGGCGGGAGCGGCGTTCCCGCGGTTCGCCGCGCGCCTGCCGGCGGCCGCCCTGCTGATGCTGATGCCCTCCTGGCTGCAGCGCGTGGCCCACATCGCGCTCAGCGGCCATTGGCTGGTGCTGTTGGCCCTGCTGGCCTGCCTGCGCGGGGCGCCGGTGCGCGCGTGGATGCTGCTGGTGACGGTGGCGGCGTTCGTGCACCCCTACCTCGGGGCCATGGTGCTGGGGCTGGCGGCGGCCGGGCTGGCCATGGCGACGCGGCAGGACCAGGCGTTGGCGCCGGGTCGGGCCGCGGCGGCGTTCGCGGGCCTGGCCGCGACCCTGCTGGCGGGATGGTGGCTGTCGGGCATGACGGAGCTGGGCGTGGGGTCGGCGAACCACGCCGAGGGCTTCACGCAGTTCAGCGCGAACCTCAACACCCTGGTCAATCCGCTGGCGTACGGGCGGCTGCTGCCGGCGCAGCCCCTGCTGCGCGACACGCAGGTCGAGGGGTTCAACTACCTGGGCGTGGGCCTGCTGCCGCTGTGGCTGCTGGGCGCCGGCATGATCGCGGCCGACGGCGCGGCGCGGCGGGCGCTCTGGCGGCGTTGGCCGCTGGTGCTGGTGCTCGCGGCGATGGCGCTCTACGCGCTCAGCTTCGAAGTCGGGCTGGGCCGGCATCGCGTGTTCTTTGCGCGCGTGCCCGGACTGCTCGAGCCGCTGACCGGCGCCTTCCGCGCCCCGGGCCGGTTCCTGTGGCCGGTGACCTACGCCGCCACGCTGGCCGGCCTGTGGAGCCTGGGCCGCGTGCTGAAGCCGCGCTGGCAGGCGCCGGTGCTGGCGGCGCTCGTCGTGGTGCAGGTGGTCGACCTGCAGCCGTTGCTGCGGCCGCGGGCCCACTTCCAGCTCGACCGCCCGCCGTCGCGCCTGGTCGATCCGGCCTGGGCCGGCGTGATGGCCGGCACCACGCGGCTGCTGACGTTGCCGCCGTTCCAGGTGCACACGCAGTTCCCCTACGACTTCCACGACCTCGACCTGCCGCTGGTGTTCCGGGGCGTGCCCACGTCGGCGATCTACCTGACCCGCACCAACGAGGCGAGGGCCGAGGCCTGGAAGGCGTCGTTCCGCGCCGCGCTCGCGGCCGGCCAGAAGCCCGGGCCGGGGACGACCATCGTCGTGCGCAGCGACGAGCTCACGGACTGGGCCGGGCTGCTGGCCCCGGACTTCACGGGCTACGACCTCGATGGCTTCCGGGTGTTCGTGCACCGCACCAGGCCGGTGCCGGGCGCCCAGGAGTGCCTGCCGCCCGAGCCCGTGACGATCGGCAGCTTCCTCGAGGCCAACCGCGGCCGCACCCTGGCGCTGGCGGCGTGCGACGACGCCGTGGCGGGGCTGCCGGACGATGCCCGTGCCGCGTTGGCGCGTCGCGGCCTGGCCGTCGAGCGCCTGCAGTTCCGCTGCGCGTTCGCGGCGGTGCTCGGGCCGGAGGGCGTGCTGTGGCAGGAGATCGCCGACGATCACCCGGTGGGCGGGCAGGTCGACGGGCCGCGACGGCTCGCGCTGCAGTCGTCGGGCTACGGCCAGGGCGACGTGGTGTCGCTGCGCCTGGACGGCGTCGAGCACGCGCTGGGCGGGCGGGGGCTGCACCTCCTGGCGCTGGATGAGCGGTGGCGGCCGGTGGCCGTCGCCCGGTTCGACACCTTCCTGGGGCCGGACGGGTGGCAGGTGCGGTACGGGGACACCGGCCGCTGATCTGCGGCCCGCGACCGGATCCGAAGGGGACCGTCCTCGTTGCTGAAATCCCACGAACCGGGTAGAGTATCGGCACGATCCCCTTCGTTCCCGGTTCCCCGCGAGGTTCCCCATGATCGGATCCCGGCTGGCCCACTACGAGGTCAAGACCCTGCTGGGCAAGGGCGGCATGGGCGAGGTGTACCGCGCGGCGGACACCCGGCTGGGCCGCGACGTGGCGCTGAAGGTGCTGCCGGCCGAGGTGGCGGGCGATCCCGAGCGCCTGGCGCGCTTCGAGCGCGAGGCGCGCCTGCTGGCCGCGCTGCAGCACCCGGACATCGCGGCGGTGTACGGCCTGGAGTCGGACGCCGGGCACACCTTCCTGGTGATGGAGCTGTGCGAGGGAGAGAACCTGGCCGAACGCCTGGCCCGCGGCGCGTTGCCGGTCGACGAGGTCATGCAGGTGGCGGGGCACCTGGCCGCGGGGCTGGCCGAGGCCCACGAGAAGGGCATCGTGCACCGCGATCTCAAGCCGGCGAACATCATGCTGGGCCCCGATGGGCGCGTGAAGATCCTCGACTTCGGCCTGGCGCGCGCCTTCGGCGAGGGCGGTCCGGACGGGGGCGTGGAGAACTCGCCCACGCTGACGGCGGCGTTCACCTCGCCCGGGGTCATCCTGGGCACGGCCGCGTACATGAGCCCCGAGCAGGCGCGGGGCAAGACGGTGGACAAGCGCGCGGACATCTGGGCCTTCGGCGTGATCGTGCGCGAGATGCTGACGGGCGAGCGCCTGTTCGCCGGCGAGACGGTCAGCGACACGCTGGCCGCGGTGCTGACCCGCGACATCGAGCCCGGTACGCTGCCCGGGAGCACGCCGCCGGCGCTGCGCCACGTGCTGTTCCGCTGCCTGCAGCGCGATCCGGCGCGGAGGCTGCGGGACATCGGCGAGGCGCGCGTGCTGCTGGCCGACCCGGATGCGTCGTCGATCCTGTCGGCCTCGCAGTTGGCCAAGGCCTACGAGCCGGCGCGGCGCCTGCGGCCGCTGGCGCTGGCGCCCTGGGTGCTGCTGGCGGTCGTGCTGGCGGTGGCGCTGCCGCGGCTGCTCGGCGGCGGCAAGCCCGCCGCGCCGGCGCCGTTGCGCCGCTTCACCCTCGAGGCCGCCCTGCCGCGGCTGTACAACACGCGGGCGGTGGAGATCTCGCCCGACGGCCGCCGCATCGCCGTCTACGCCCGCGACGGGCTGTGGGTGCGCGATCTGGACAACGTCGAGCCCCGGCTGCTGGTGGCGCCCGAACAGCTGACCCACAACGAGGTGGGCATCACGCCCTTCTGGTCGCCCGACAACGAGTGGATCGCCTACGGTTCGCAGGGACGGCTGTGGAAGGTGCCCGTCGCCGGCGGCACGCCGCAGGTGGTGTGCACGCTGCCCGGCGACTGGATGGGCGGCGCGTGGAGCGACGACGGCACCATCGTGTTCGGCACCGGCCGCGGGCCCATGTACAGCGTGCCCGCGCGGGGCGGCGATGCGACGGTGCTGCTGCCGCTGGTGCCGGACGTGGAGCTCGACTTCCACCAGCCGTCCTATGTGGCCGACGGCGGCGGCTTCGTCTACGCGGTGCACCGCGACAAGGGCGTGGACACCATCGAGCTGCTGCGCGGGGGCGAGCGGCGGCAGTTGCTGCGCGTCGAGGTCGCCAACGTCGACGATCCGCAGGTGGTCAACAACCCGGTGTACTCGCGCACCGGGCACATCGTCTACCAGCGCGACCAGGGCAACCGGGGCCTGTGGGCCCTGCCCTTCGACGCGAAGCGCGGCGTGGCGACCGGGGCGCCGTTCCTGATCTCGTCGGTGCGCGGGCATCCGTCCGTCTCGCTGGACGGCACGCTCGTCTCGACCGCCATCAACAGCGTCGCGAAACGGCGGCTCGAGATCGTGGGTCGCGACGGCGCCGTGCGCCGGGTGCTGACCGAGCCGGCGACGGGCACCAGCCAGCCGCGGTTCTCGCCCGACGGTCGGCGCATCGCCTTCGTGCAGAACAACGGGCAGGCCACCGACGTGTTCGTGCTGGACCTGGGCTCGGGCCTGGCCAACCGGCTGACCCTGACCGAGGGCCGCGACACCGGGCCGACGTGGACCCCGGACGGACGGGGCATCGCCTACGCCTCGCCCTCGGGCGAGTGCCTGGGCGTCTGGGTGATGGACGCCGACGGCGGCGGCCAGCCCCGACTGCTGACGCCGAGCGGCTACCAGCCCGAGTTCACCCGCGACGGCCGCGACCTGGTCTTCACGACCATGTGCATGAAGGAGCGCGGGCTGATG
>DAOPJF010000002.1:0-21713 GCA_035399525.1 Candidatus Krumholzibacteriia bacterium
CGCCCGACTCCGCGTCCTCGGCGGGCGCCGACTCCTCGGCCTCGACCGGCACCTGCAGCAGCACCACGTCGTGCGGCAGGGCGTCGTCGCCGCCGGGGAACTGCAGGTCCTGCAGCATGTGCGTGGTCTGCCACGAGAGCGCGGTGGCGCGCACCACCGGATCGGCCGGCAGCCCGAACTCGTTGCGGGCCCCCATGCGCGCCCGCATCCCCGTGAAGCTGCCGATGGCCGCCAGCAGCGCGGCCGCCGCCAGTACGGCCGGGCGCAGCGCCAGGTTGCGGGGCATGAGGCGGCCCAGGGCCAGGGCGCCGGCCGCGGCCGCACCGTAGGCCAGGTAGGGCTTGAGGTGATGGGCCAGGGGCAGCGCCGGCGCCAGCGCCAGCAGTGCCGCGGCCAGGGCGGCCGCAGGCAGCCGCGAGCCGCCGCGCCAGCCGCGCGCGGCCCAGGCGCCCCACAGCACGAACAGCAGCCCGCCGCCCACGGCCATGGGCCTGGTCAGCGCGCTGGCGAAGACCGGGCCCGGCGAGACCATCCAGAAGCCGAAGACGCCCAGGTTGCCCAGCACCGTGATCGCATCGCCCGTGGCGTAGGCGCCGTCGCCGCTGCCGAAGTGCCGCACCACGAGGATCGCCTCGCCCGCCGCCGCCAGCATCAGGAACAGCACGGCGGCCCAGGCCAGGGGGCGGTCGCCGGGCCGGCGCGCCTCCGCGTCGCCGAACAGCAGCATCCCGGCCATCAGCACCGGCAGGCCCAGGCCCACCTCCTTGGCCGTCAGCGAGCCCAGCGCCAGCACCACCGCGGCGGCCAGCCGCCGGCGGCCCGGTCCCGCGAAGCAGAGCACGGCGCCCAGGGCGCAGGTGGTCGACAGCAGGTCCTGCACGCCGGCGGCCCAGGCCAGGGGCGTGAAGGCCAGCGGCGTGGCGGCGAACACCAGGCCCGCCAGCAGGCGTCCGGCGGGCGGCAGCCCGGCGTGCCGGGCCAGGCGCACCACGAGCAGGGCGGACGTCGCGTGCAGCAGGATGCGCAGCACCGCGTGGACGTGGGCATCCAGGCCGAACAGGGGCCAGGTCAGCGACCACCACAGGTGCTGGCCGAGCCAGCGCGCGGGCAGGCCCGGTTCGGGCGGCAACGTGCCCGCGGCGCGGGCCAGCAGGCCCCAGTCGTCCAGGGTCCACCAGGCGCCCAGGGAGGGCAGGCGGCCGACGACGGCGGCCGCGAGCACGGCCGCGAGGATCAGGCGGTCACCGCGGTCCGGCGCGGCGGGTGCAGCAGGAGCGGTCGCGAGGGTGTCGGTGGTCACGGGGCCTCCGCAATGGGGATGGGGCAACCGCGCCAAGGTAACCGAACCCCGCAGGTTTTGAAACCCGGGGGCTTCGGTGCTATCATGCCGGGCACGTCGTACCGACCCGAATCCCTGGCTCCATCGAGGATCGTCCATGCTGCAGCGCCGCGCCCTTCGCCCCGCCCTCGCCGTCATCCTGTTGCTCCTTGCGGCCGGCGTCTTCGCGCTCGCGGCCTGCTCGCGCCGCACCGAGGCCCCGGGCCCCCTGGCCATGGACCAGGCCGAGAACGAGCGCTGGGAGATCGCGCTGGTCGAGATGCGCATCGAGAAGAACGAGGCCTTCGCCACGCCGGGCCGCTCGCCCCTGGCGGCCGACCGCATCCCCGGCTTCGAGGGCCTGAACTACTACTTTCCGGAGCCCGGGCTGCGCTTCCGCACGCCGCTGGTGCCGGCGGCCCACGCCGACACGGTGATGCTGGCCAAGGCCAAGGGGCCGTCGGTGCCCTACGTGCGGCGCGGCAGCGTGGCCTTCCGCCACGAGGGACGCGACTACACCCTCGCCGTGTTCGGGCCTGCCGGCGGACCGGGGCTGTGGGTGCCGTTCTTCGACGCCTCGAACCGCGACGAGACCTACCAGGGCGGCCGCTACCTCGACCTCGAGGCCGACGCCGACGGCATGATCGACCTGGACTTCAACTACGCCTACAATCCGTATTGCGACTACGATGCCGACCGCTGGAACTGCACGCTGCCGCCGGCCGAGAACGCGCTGCCCTTCGCGGTGACCGCCGGCGAGAAGCGCTTCTCGGCCGGGCACTGACGTGCACGTGCTGACCGAGATCGGCCAGTGGTCGGGCTACGCCCTGTGGGCGCTGCTGCTGGTCACCGCATCCCTGTTCGTCTACCTCGGTCTCGGCGGCACGTTCATCGTGCTGGGCCTGGCGCTGGTGCACGCCCTGGTCACGGGCTTCGACCCCATCGGCTGGCGCCTGCTGGCGGTGCTGGCGGGCCTGGCCGTCACGGGCGAGATCATCGAGTTCCTCGTGGGCACGTTCTGGGTCGCGAAGAAGGGCGCGACGCGCCACGGCGTGATCGGCGCCTTCGCCGGCGGCCTGCTGGGCGCGGCCCTGGGCAACGGCGTCGTGCCGGTGGTGGGCGCGGTGCTGGGCAGCTTCGTGGGCGCCTTCGGCGGCGCCGTGCTGGGCGAATACATCGCCCGCGAGCGCCTCGAGCCCAGCCTGCGCGTGGGCGGACAGGCCTTCCTCGGCCGCCTGGCCGCCATGGTCATCAAGCACCTGATCAGCCTGGTGATGGTGGGCCTGATCCTGCGGGCGACGCTGCCCTGAACCGTATCTCCGAATTGAGATTCGACCTTGGTTTTTCGGTATGCTAGGATCGGCGGCAATCGGGGACGTACGCCCGGGACCCTGCGCATGGGGGGGACGATGCCGGACCGCAGCCCACTGTCGCACTCCGTCGCCGCGGCCGAGGACCTCCCCCTCGAGCCGGTGCGCCTGGGGGCGCGCGGCCTGGCCCTGCGGGCCGGCCTGCCCTCGCTGCTGGCGGTCGCATCGCTTGCGCTGCTCGGGTCGCGCAACTACCTCGCCTTCCACACCGTCGTCGAGCTGGCCTCGGTCATCGTCTCCTTCAGCGTGTTCCTGCTGACCTGGAACGTGCGCCGCATCACCCGCGATCCGGGGATGGTGCTGCTGGGCGTGGCCTACGGCTGCGTCGGCCTGCTCGACCTGCTGCACACCATGGCCTACAGGGGGTTCGGGGTGCTGCCCGCCACCGCGGGCGCGAACCCGGCGACGCAGCTGTGGATGGCGGCGCGGATCGTGGAGGCCCTCGGCCTGGCGGCGTGGACCTGGTCGCTCGGACGTCCGGTGGCATTGCGCCGTGATGCCTGGGCGTTCGTCGTCCTCACGCTGGTGCTGGCGGCCGGGATCGCCGCCGGCCGCTTTCCCGCCTGCTACGTCGAGGGCCGCGGCCTGACGGCGTTCAAGGTCGGCTGCGAGTACGCCACCTCCGCGGTCATGGCCGCCGCGGCGATCGCCCTCGCGCGCCGGCGCCGGCTCGTGGCCCGGGAGACCGCCGACCTGCTGGCCGCGGCGATGATCGTCAAGATCCTGGGCTCGCTGGCCTTCACGCTGTACGTGGACGTCTTCGGCTACACCAACATGCTGGGACACATCCTGAAGGTGGTCGGCCTGGTGCTGGTCTACCTGGCCATCGTGCGCGCCGGCCTGGTGCGGCCCTACACGGTGCTCCTGCACCGGTACCTCGCCGGCCATGCCGCCCTGAGCAGGGTCAGCAGCCGGTGGGAGTCGTTCCTGATGAACGCCGACTGGCCCATGGCCGTCGTCGACCGCGCGGGGATGGTCCGCGAGGCCAACCCGGCGATGGCCGCCATGGTGGGGCGGAGCCGCGCCGAGGTCCTGGATCGTCCCGCCGTCGCGTTCGTGCCGCCTGGCGTCGGGGAACGTTTCGTCGCGCACCTCACCCAGGTGGCGCGGCTGGGGGCGGCCATCTCGGCGCGCGACACGCTGCCGGGCCAGGATGGCGGCGCCGTGCTGGTGGAATCCACGCTCTTTCCCATCGAGGGGGAGGGCGAGGATGCGGTCTTCGGCCTGATCATGCGCGACGTGACGGCCCGCGTGGCCGAGGACCGGCGGTTCGCGCGCATCGTCGAGACCGCCATGGACGGTTTCTGGCTCATCGATGCCGACGGCATGGTCCGCGAGGTGAACCGGGCGGCGGCCGACATGCTCGGATACGGGACCGGCGAGCTGCCGGGTATGCCCATCGCGGCCATCGACGCCAACGAGGACCCGCCGGCGGTGCTGGCCCACGTCCGGCGCGTGACCGAGCTGGGCAGCGACCGCTTCGAGACGCGGCACCGGCGGCGGGACGGCTCGGTCATCGACGTCGAGGTCTGCACCTCGACCCTGCGGGACGGCCAGGGCTCGTTCGTCGCGTTCGTGCGCGACATCTCGGCCCGCAAGCGGGCCGACGCCCTCGTGGGGGTTCGCGTGCGCCTGAGCGAGTACGCCTTCGGCCACACCCTGGGCGAGCTGCTGCAGTACACCCTCGACGAGGCCGAGCGGCTGACCGGCAGCTCGATCGGCTTCATGCACTTCATGGAGGACGACCAGTGCACGCTGTCGCTGCAGCGCTGGTCCACCAACACCCTGGCGCACATGTGCACGGCCGAGGGGACGGGGCGCCACTACGACCTGTCCCAGGCCGGCGTGTGGGCCGATTGCGTGCGCGAGCGGCGGCCGGTCGTGCACAACGACTACGCGTCGCTCGCCGAGCGCCGTGGTATGCCGCCGGGGCACGCGCCGGTGGTGCGCGAGCTGGTGGTTCCGGTCATCCGCCAGGGCCAGGTCGTGGCCATCCTGGGCGTGGGCAACAAGGAGACCGACTACGACGACCGCGACATCGACCTCGTCACCCAGCTGGCGGACCTGGCCTGGGACATCGCCGGCAACAAGCGGGCCGAGCTGGCGCTCAGCGAGTCCGAGGACCGCTACCGCTCGCTGTTCGAGAACATCAGCGACCCGGTGCTGGTGATCGACCAGGAGTCGCTGGCCATCCTCGACGCGAACCGCAGCGCCCGGGAACGATACGCGCTGGGCCGCGGCGACCAGGCCATCGGCTATGCGGCGCAGCTGTTCGAGGTCGGGCAGCAGGAGGCGGCGGCCGCCATGCTGCGGGAGGGCGGCGGCGACCCTCAGGAGATCTGGCGCCACGCCGCCGGGGGGCGCGAGTTTCCGGTGCGCATCCACACCAGCCGCGTCGAACTGCGCGGCCGCACCCAGCTCGTCGCGGTGGTGCGCGACGTGACCGCCGAGCTCAAGGCCGTCGACGACCAGCGCGAGCGCACCGACTACCTGGCCACGCTGATCGGCAACATCGCCGATGTCATCACCATCCTCGAGCCCGACGGCACGATCCGTTTCGAGAGCCCGAACCTGCCCGACCGCTTCGGCTTCGGCGCCGACGAGCGCCTGGGCCGGGACATCGCGCGGTATGTGCACCCCGCCGACCGGGCGCTGCTGGGTGCGACCCTGGCGCGCGTGGCGGCGAGACCCGACGCCTCCGAGGCGTTCGAGCTGCGGGTCGCCTGCAAGGACGGGACCACGCGCAGCGCCGCCTGCGTGCTGCGCAACCTGGTCGACGACGAGCGCGTGCACGGCATCCTGTTCAACTGCCGCGACGAGACCGACCGGCGGATGGCCGAGGACCGGTTCCGGCTGGCGTTCCAGACCAGCCCCGACGGCATCGCCATCACCACGGTCGGCGACGGCATCTACGTGGATGTGAACCAGGGCTTCCTGGACCTGTCGGGATTCAGCCGCGAGGAGCTGATCGGCCGCAGCAGCCTCGAGATCGGCATCTGGCCCTCGGCCGAGGAGCGGCGCAAGCTGACCGAACCCATGCGCTCGCAGGGCGTGGCCCACAACGTCGAGATCACCTACGGCCGCCGCGACGGGACGGCGCGGACCGGGCTGATCTCGGCCAACTTCATCCTGCTCGGCGGCGAGCCGCACATCCTGTCGATCACGCGCGACATCACGGAGCTTCGCCGGGCGGAGGCCGAGCGGCACCAGCTCGAGCTGCAGCTGCAGCAGGCGCAGAAGCTCGAGTCGGTGGGGAGGCTCGCGGGCGGCATCGCCCACGACTTCAACAACCTGCTGACGGTCATCGCCGGCAACGCCGAGCTGGCCCGCCTCACCCTGGGCGACGACCACCCGGTCGCGGGCGAGGTGGACATGATCAGCCGCACCGCCGAGCGCGCGGCCGCCCTGACCAGCCAGCTGCTGGCCTACTCGCGCGAGCAGGTCTCCAATCCGCGCGCGGTGAACCTCCGCGAGCTCGTGCTGTCGGACATGCGCCTGGTGCAGCGCATGATCGGCGAGGAGATCGAGCTGGTGACGGACTGCCCGCCGTCGCCGTTCCTGGTCGAGGTCGACCCGGTGCAGCTGCAGCAGGTGCTGTTCAACCTGTGCATCAACGCCCGCGACGCCATGCCGGACGGCGGCAGCCTGGCCGTGGCGACGCGCGACGTCGTCGGCCTCGACGAGGTCTGCCTCGGCTGCGGCGAGCGCTTCCAGGGCGACTGGGCCGAGCTCACCGTGCGCGACACGGGCACGGGCATCGCCCCCGAGAACCTCGGGCGGATCTTCGACCCGTTCTTCACCACCAAGGACGTGGGCAAGGGCACGGGCATGGGGCTGGCGACGGCCCTGGGCATCGTCACCAAGGCGAACGGCCACCTGACGGCGTCGAGTACGCCCGGCGAGGGCACCACGTTCCGCGTCTACCTGCCCCACCACCGCCGGGACGCGGGCCGCGAGGCGATCAGGGAGCCGGGTGCGGTCGAGCCCGGCCGCGGCGAGCGCATCCTCGTGGTCGAGGACGACCCCGGCGTGCAGGCGACCATCGTCAGCGTGCTCGAGCGCTTCGGGTACCGCGTCACGATGGCGGGCGACCCGGTCGCGGCTCTCGCCCTGCTGGCCGACGGCCGGGCGCGGCCCGACCTGATCGTGTCCGACGTGGTCATGCCGCGCATGAACGGCGAACAGCTCCTGCACGAGGTGCGCGCCACCGGTTCGAGGGTGCCGTTCCTGTTCATGTCCGGCTACCCGGCCGATCTGTTGCACGGGCGCGAACTGCTGGCCCCCGATCGCCCCTACCTGCGCAAGCCCGTCGCGCCGGCCGAGCTGCTGCGTGCCGTGCGCGCCGGTCTCGCGGCAGCCGTCATCCCCGATTGAGGGGCGCAACCCCGGGCCCCGGGACCGCGTAGAAGCGCCCGTCGCCCCGTTCCCCAGTGAAAGGTCCTCGCCATGGCCTCGGCTCGCGGATGCCTCAAGTTCTCGCTCATCGGTTGCGGCGCCCTGATCCTGCTGTCCATCGCCGGCACCGCTGGGCTGATGGCCTTCGTCACGGCCGGCTCGCGCGATGCCGAGGTGCGCCGCGAGGCCGCCGCCGCTGCCGCAGCGCCCAAGGCCATCGACGCGGTCGCGGTCGACCTGACCCGCACCCACCCGGGCCGCGTGCTGCTGGACCTGCGCCAGGGCGAGTTCAGCGTGCGTCCGGCCGAGCCCGGCGCGGGCCTCGCGGTGCACGCCGAGTTCGATGAGACGGCCTTCGCCCTCGAGCAGGGCTTCGCCATGGCGCCGGACTCGTCGTGGACGGCGGCCGTGTCGATGCATCGGACCATTTCGGGTTTCGAGGCCCTGGTGCGCCAGATCCGCGGCGAGAAGCTGCAGGCCCGGGTCACGATCGACCTGCCCGCCGACGTGCCGATCGAGTTGGCCGCGGCCATCAGCCAGGGCGGCGCCGAGATCGAGCTGGGCGGGCTGTGGCTGCGCACGGTCGACCTGACGTTGCAGCAGGGCGGCTGCGCGCTGTCCTGCCGCGAGCCCGTGCGCGAGCCCCTGGCCCGGATGCGCCTGGACGGCCGCATGGGCGGCGTGCAGGCCGAGCGGCTGGGCAACCTGTCGCCGCGCATCCTCGAACTGTCCTTCGGCATGGGGGGCGCCGACGTCGACCTCGACGGCGAGTGGCGGAACGATTGCGACGCCCGGATCTCGGCCAAGCTCGGGGGCGTGTCCGTGCGGGCGCCCCGGGACCTGAGAATCGAGGCGGTCGGCCCCATCCCCAAGGACGTCAACGTGCCGGCTCCCCGGCCCGCCGATCCCGAGGTGCCCGAGCCGGTGATGCGCATCGAGTTTGCCAAGTCTCTGGGCGGCATAGACATATCGCAGTAGGCCTGCCTCCCGGGCCGCCCCTCCGGCCGCCTGTCCGGCGGACGGGGGCGGCCCCATTGATTCAAGCCTGACCGCCATGGTATCCTTATGGGGCTCCCCGTCCGGGCAGAACCGGGCACCGGGTGCCCAGGGCGGGAACAGGAAGCCTCAAAAACCGGCCTCCAATTCTGACCTTTGGTAACCCAACATCGCCACCACGAACCCGCCGAGGTCGCCGTTGAGGCTGATCGCCGCCGCCCTGCTCCTGCTGCTGCTGGCCGCCGTCCCGGCGTCCGGAGGCGAGCTCGCGCCCGGGCTCGAGCGGCAACTGGCCGGGTGGCCCGCCGACCAGCCGCTGCGGGTGCTCGTGGTCATGCGCGACCAGGCCGACATCCGGGCCCTGGACCGCGACCTGCACGCGGCCAAGGCGCCGGCCGCGGTGCGCCACCGGCAGGTCATCGAGGCGCTGCGCGCTTCGGCCGGGCGGGGCCAGGCCGCCCTCGTGGCCGACCTCGCCGCGGCCAAGGCCTCCGGCGGCGTGCTGGGCGCGACGCCCCACTGGCTGCTCTCGTCGGTCGTCGTCACCGCCACGCCCGACGCCGTGCGCGCCCTGGCGCTGCGGCCGGACGTGGCGCGCGTCGAGGCCGACCTCGTGGTCGAGCTCATCGCACCCCTGCCGTCGGACAAGATCGCCGATCCCGCCAAGGATGCGGGCGTGGGCCTGGTGCCCGGCGTCGAGGCCGTGGGGGCGCCGCGGGTGTGGCGCGAGCTGGGCATCGACGGCACCGGCGTGGTGGTGGGCATCCTCGACACCGGTGTCGACGGCACGCACCCGGCTCTGGCCTCGCGCTGGCGCGGCAACTTCGCCCCGGCGGCCGAATGCTGGTTCGACGGCGCCGGGCTGGGCGACGACGTGCCCGTGGACCGCCACTACCACGGCACGCACGTCATGGGCACGGTCACCGGCCAGGCGCCCGGCGACACCATCGGCGTCGCGCCCGGCGCGCTGTGGATCGCGTCGAACGTCATCAACAGTCCGGGCACGCAGGAAGAGTTCGACAACGCCGTGCTGGCGTCCCTCGAGTTCATGGCCGATCCCGACGGCAACCCGGCCACCACGGCCGACGTGCCCGCGGTCGTGCACAACAGCTGGGGCATCAACGAGGCCTACGGCGACTACCTCGACTGCGACAGCCGCTGGTGGGACGCCATCGACGCCGTCGAGGCCGCGGGCGTGGTGCTGACCTGGGCCGCGGGCAACGAGGGGCCCTCGGCCGGCACCGTGCGCTCGCCGGCCGACCGCGCCACCACCGCCGTCAACGCCTTCGCCGTCGGTTCGGTCTCGCCCCTGGCGCCGTTCACCGTCAGCACCTTCTCGAGCCGCGGGCCCTCGGGCTGCGGCGGCGCCGAGGCCATCAAGCCCGAGGTCGTCGCGCCCGGCGAGAACATCCTGAGCGCGCGCCCCGGCGGCGGCTACCAGTACCTCAGCGGCACGTCCATGGCCGGGCCGCACGTGGCGGGCATCGTCGCCCTGATGCGCGCGTCGAACCCCAACGCCGACGTGGCCACCATCAAGCAGGCCCTGCTGGACACCGCGCGCGACCTGGGCGCCGCCGGCCAGGACAACGATTCGGGCTGGGGCCTGGTCGACGCCTACGCCGCGGTGATGGCGGTCATGGACGGCGTGGGCGAGGTCGCGGGCATCGTCACCGACCAGGCGGACGGCGCGCCGGTCGCCGGCGCCGTCGTGCAGCTGGACGGCGGCTACCACCGCGCCGTCACCGGCAGCGACGGCCGCTACCGCATCGTGCTGCCGGCCGGCGCCGCGACGTTCACCATCTCGGCCTTCGGCTATGTCGAGGGATCGCTGCCGGTCACGGTGCCCGACGGCGGCGCGACCGCCGGCGACGTGGTCCTGGTGCGGCGGCCGCCGGCCGACGTCACCGGCGTCGTCACCGGTCCCGAGGGCGAACTCGTCTCCGGCGCCACGGTCACCGCCGAGGGCACCCCGGTGGTTCCGGCGGTCACCGGCGCGGACGGACGCTACGTGCTGCCGCTGCCCTCGGGGGCCGGCGTGACCTACGGCCTGCGCGTGCGCGCCCCGGGCTACGGCAGCGCCTTCGCCGAGGTCGAGGTGGCCGGCCCGCTGGTGCACGACTTCACCCTGCCGCCGCGCTCGGCCGAGGACTTCGAGACCGGCGACTTCGGCGCCTACCCGTGGCGCCACACCGGCGACGCCCCGTGGGAGATCGTCGACACCGGCGCCTTCGAGGGCGCGCACTGCGCGCGCTCGGGTGCCATCGGCAACCTGGGCCTGTCGGGACTGGCGCTGGACTTCGACGTCGCCGACGAGGGCGACCTGGTCTTCCGCGTGCGCGTGTCGAGCGAGGCCCGCTACGACGCGCTGCGCTTCTATCTCGACGGCGTCGTGCAGGGTGTCTGGACGGGCGACACGGCCTGGACCGAGTACGCCGTCACGCTGCCGGCGGGACCGCACGCCCTGGCCTGGTCGTACGAGAAGGACGCCTCGGTGTCCGGCGGCGACGACGCGGCGTGGCTCGACTTCATCGAGTTCCCCGCGCGCGCCATCCCGCCCGCTCCCGTCGCCACCCTCGACCTGGCGGCGCTGGCCATCACGCTCCCGCCCGGCGGCCACGGCCTGCTGGAACTGGGCGTGGGCAACGCGGGCGACGCGCCGCTGCAGGTGGGCGCGAGCGTGGGGGCGCTGCCGGCGGTCGCGGCGGCCGAGAATCCCGTGCGCCACCTGAACGTGCGCAAGACGGGCGAGGACCCGAGGTTGCCGGTCACGCGCGTGGCGGGCATCGGCGGCCCCGACCTGTTCGGGTACGCGTGGCGCGACAGCGACCATCCCTACGGGCCGGCCTTCGCCTGGCCGGACATCGCCGCCGCCGGCACGGCCGTCGCGCTGGGCGACGATGCGGTCAGCCCGCCCTTCGACCTGGGCTTCGTCTTCCCGTTCTACGGGCTCGAGTGCACCCAGGTGCGCGTCTGCTCCAACGGCTTCGTCAGCTTCGGTCCCGCCACCGCGGCCTGGGCCAACCAGGGCATGCCCGATCCCCTCGATCCCAACAACATCGTCGCCCCGTTCTGGGACGACCTCGCGCCGAACCTCGGCGGCAGCATCCACGTGCTGGCCGGGGCCGACCGCTTCACCGTGCAGTTCACCGGCGTGCCGCACTACGGGCGCCCCGACGTGACCGAGACGTTCGCCGTCGTGCTGCACGCCGGCGGCGCCATCGAGCTGCAGTACCTCGAGGTGGGCGACGACGGCAGCTGCTCGGTGGGCATCGAGAACGCCTGGGGCAGCGACGGCCTGCTGGTGCAGTTCAACAGCGCCGGATCGCTGCACGACGCCATGGCCATCCGCATCGCGGCCGACGCCCCGCCCGCCTGGCTGGCCGCGACGCCCGCTGCCGCGGTCGTGGCTGCCGGCGCGGTGCTGCCGCTGCAGGTGGCGGTCGAAGCCGCGGGCCTGGCCGTCGGCGACCACGACGCCTTCGTCAGCCTGGTGACCAACGATCCGGTCCGGCCCGTGCTCGCGGTCCCGGTGACGCTGACCATCAGCGAGCTCGCGGTCGGCCCGCGCCTGCCCGCGGCCGTGACGTTCGCCGGAGCCGTGCCCAACCCGTGCAATCCCTCGGCCGAGCTGCGCTTCGCCCTGCCGCACGAGGCCACGGTCGCGCTCGAGCTCTACGACCTGCGCGGGCGCCGCGTGCGCACCGTGTTCCGGGGCGTGCTGGGCGCGGGGGACCAGGCGCTGCGCTGGGACGGCCGCGACGACGCCGGCCGCGACGCGGCCTCGGGCGCCTACGTGGCGCGCCTGGTGGTCGACGGAACCGCGCGCGCCCGGACGCTGACGCTGCTGCGCTGATCGCGGGTTGTGTCCGGCCCGCGGGACCCGTACAGTCACCGCGTCGTCCCTGCGTCCTGCCACCGTGAGAGGTTCGCCATGGTCCGCGCCTGTGTCGCCGCTGCCCTCGTCCTGCTGCTTGGCCTGCCTGCCGCCGCCGCCGAGGTGTATGGAGGATGGGTCCATGCCGACCTGGGCCTCGACGAGCAGGGCGACGGCTTCCTGCTGGGCGTGGGCGGCACGTGGCCCATCGGCACGGGGCCCTTCGACGTGGCCATGTCCGGCGAGCTGCTGCGCAAGCACGCCATCCAGCCCCTGTTCGTCGGCAGCCAGGACCAGGGGCCGGTGACCGCCGATGCCGAGGTGTCCATGACCTGCCTGCAGGCCACGATCTCCGCGGGCTGGACGCTGCCGGTGGGCGGCCTCGGCCTGCGGCCCTATGCGGGCGGCGGCGTGTCCATCAAGATGTCCGAAAGCTGGGATCGTCCGGCCGGCGAGGTGGCCGTGGACTACGGCTACGAGGACGTCGACGTGATGGTGCACCTGGGCCTGCGCGTGCAGACCGCCGGGCCCATCTTCCTGGACGGGCGCTGGACCCGCGGCCTGTTCGACCAGGTGATCGTGCGCGACAGCTCGGTCACGAAAGTCTCGGGCGATGCGCCGACCCTGCCCGTGAACGGCGACACGGTGTCGTGGTTCCACGCCGCCGTGGGCGTCGCCTTCTAGGGCGTCAGCCGATCAGCAGCAGCAGGCCCAGCACCGCCAGCAGCGCCGCCACCAGCCTGCGGAACGCCGCGTCGCTCAGCCGGATGTGCAGGCGGTCACCCAGCCAGGCCCCCGTCAGCACCGCCGGCATCACCGCGGCCATCGACCACAGGCGGGCCGGCGTCACCAGCCCGTCCAGCGCGTAGGTCGGCACGCGCACCAGCCCCATCAGCAGGAACAGGGTCATCAGGCTGCCGCGGAAGGCCGTCTTGTTGGGCGCCGTCAGGTGGTACCAGATGATGACCGGCGGGCCGCCCGCGCCGAACATCCCGTTCAGCAGGCCGGCCATCAGCCCCGTGGGCACGGCCAGCCAGGCGGGCAGGTCGCCCTCGCGCCGCGCCGGCAGCCGCAGGAACACCACGCCGATCGCCACCAGGAACCAGCCCAGCGCCAGCTTCATGACGTGGGTGTCGAAGGTCTTCAGCACGTGGGCGCCCGCGGGAATCGCCACGGCGATGCCCACGCCCAGCACCGCGATGGGCCGCCACCGCACCTCGCGCCGCGCGCGCCAGCTGATGACGAGCTCGGCCGGCAGGTTCACCAGCAGCAGCAGCACGACGGGGTCGCGGATGTCGGAAAACACCAGCGCCAGCAGGCCCAGCGCCACCAGCCCCGATCCGAAGCCCACCAGCACGTAGACGACCTGCGCCAGCACCAGCACGGCGCAGGTCACCAGGTACACGGTCAGCGACGGGAAGATGGTCGTCGGCACGGACGCTCCCCGGGACGCGCGGCGGCGCCCCCTAGAACCACCAGTTCAGGCCGGCGTTCAGCCAGGTCGCGATCTCGTTGGGCCACCAGGGCTCACGCAGGCCGTCCGGGCCCACCGGCGGGAGGTTCGCCAGGGACAGCTCGAGGTCGGCCGGTCCCGCATGGACCGCCACGCCCGCCGACAGCGGCACCTGGTCCAGGTCGTACGCAGCGACGCCGTCGATCTCGGCGCGCGTGGCGCGGTAGCCGCTGGCCAGGCGCAGCGACAGCAGCGCATGCACGCGGGCCTCGAACGCGACGCGCAGGTCGACGACGGACGCCGTGGCGCTCAGCTCGTGGTCGGTGTCCCGGTCGCGGTACTCGCCGGCATCGCGGAAGTCGGCCGCCAGCAGCACCAGGTGGTCGGGATCGGGCAGCCAGGTCAGGCCCGCCCCCACGCGCCACAGGCGCCAGGAGCGGTCGGCGTCGGTGGCCACGGCGCTCCAGCTGCGGTTCTCGGTGCGGCGCTCGAGCACCGGCGTCAGCACCAGGCCGTCGCCCACCTGCACGAAGGCCCGCGCCCGCGCGCCCCACGAGTCGGCGGTGCTGCGCGTGACCGGCTCGTCGCCGCCCACGTGCGAGCGGTCCTCCAGCCGCACGATCTCGCCGGCCACGTCGAGGTAGGCCTTCGTCGAGACGCTCCAGCGCAGGCCCAGCCCGAAGTCGTCGCGGATGGCGTCGCGGTGCACGTAGGCGTTCAGGTCGCGCTCGGCCCCGGCGTGCCGCAACGACACCGCGCCGGTCACCTTGCCGAACGGGTGGGCGGCCATGACCTGCCACGACGTGTCCAGCTCGTCGGCGCCCAGCTCGCCGATGCCCCCGGCGTTCGCGCGGTCGTTCCACCACAGGCCCACCGTGGCGCTGCGGCCGCCCTCGCCGATGGCCCAGTGCAGTCCGGCGGCGGGCCCGGCGGCGCGGCCGCCGCCCACCAGGCTGCGCGGGTAGCCCAGGTCGTGCATGAACGCCCCCGACTCCACCGCCACCCAGTCGGGATGGTCGCCCAGGGCGCCGTACCAGGTGCGGGCCGCGGCGGGGTCGTCCAGGTAGAAGCCGTCGCCGCCCAGGGCGGCCAGGCGGGCGGTCGAGGCGGCGGCCGGCGCGGCGGCGGCCAGGCACAGCAGGGCCGCGAGCAGGCGCAGCGGGGCGTGTCGGGGCATGGCGATCGGTCCCTTCGCGAGGAAAAAAGCGGCGGCGGCGCCCTTGCCGCGGCCGGGCCGGAAGTGTAGCCTTCCGGTTCGCCGCCGCGCAACCGCGCGGTGCCCCCGCCCCGAAAGAGGATGCATGTTCGACCCCGGCCAGCGCCCCGACATCCGCTACCCGACCCCCTGGTCGTTCAAGGTCATCGGCGACGACGAGGCCGCCGTGCGCCGGGCCGTCGAGACCACCCTCGCCGAGCGGCTCGAGTGCGGCGCCGCCGAGCGGCCCTGGGACCTGAGCACCTCGCGCACCAGCCGCGGCGGCCGCTACGTCAGCCTGCTGCTGTCGCTGACGGTCGTCAGCGAGGACGAGCGCAACGCCCTGTTCGCCGGGCTGGCGGGCCATCCCGCCGTCCGCATCGTCATCTGACCGGCCGGCCCCGGGCCGGATCGACCCCGAAAGGAGCGCCCATGAGCGGCCGCCTCGAAGCCTTCCGCACCGAGCGCGAGAAGATGAACGCCCGCATCCTCGCCACCGGCACCATGACCACCAAGCGCTTCTTCAACCTCGACACGGCGACCTACCACGACGGCGCCCTCGACGCGTTGACCAAGGAGTTCGCCGGCCTCTCGGCGTCCATGGTGCTGCGCTGCGACGACTGCATCGCCTACCACGTCATCCGCTGCTACGAGCTGGGGGCCACCGAGGCGCAGATCACCGAGATCTTCGACGTGGGGCTGATCGTCGGCGGCAGCATCGTCATCCCGCACCTGCGCCGCGCGCGCGCCCTGCTGGACGAGCTGATCGAGGCCGCCGGCCCCCGCTAGCGCGGCTCGGGGCGGTCGACCTGCAGGTCGGGCATCGACTCGAGCAGCGCCGCGTCGTCGCCCGGCAGGTCGAAGGCCACCGAGTCGGCCACCGCGCCCGGATCCAGCGGCACCAGCCGGCTGTAGGCGCGGTAGCGCGCGAGGATCTCGTCCACGTAGTCGACGGTGCGCGTGCCCCGGTAGAAGCCGTGGCGCAGCCGGCCGTACCAGCGCGGGTCCTCCAGCAGCGGCAGCGTCTCGCCCAGCGACCCGTCCCAGTGGTTGGGATCGCGCCCCATGTCCATGGCCAGCCGCCGCGCATCGGTCACGTGCCCGTTGCCCGCGTGGTACTCGGCCAGGGTGAACCGCACCCGGTCGGTGCTGTCCAGGTAGGCGTAGGCGTTCCAGGTGGCGTTCAGCAGCCGCAGGCCCGCCCGCAGGTTCGCGGCCGGATCGTACAGGCTGTCGGCCTGGTCGCCGGCGAAGGCGGGCAGCACCTGCATCAGGCCGCGGGCGCCGGCCTTGCTCAGCGCGTAGGGATAGAAGCGCGACTCCTGGTACACCAGGGCGGCCACCAGCCGCCAGTCCAGGCCCAGCGGGCGGGCCTGCGCGCGGATCAGGTCGTCGTACCGCGAGATGCGTCCGCTCTTGTCCGGGCGGTGCGCGGCCTCCTGGAAGCCCCGGATGGTCAGCGGGTTCTCGAAGTAGCGGTCGTAGATGATGCCGTAGGTCTGGCCGCGGCGCGTGCGCCCGGCCTCGGTGACGCTGAGCTGTTCCTTCAGGTAGCGGTTGAGCGCCGCCAGCAGCTCGGGCGAATTGTGGCGCACCAGCCACACCGCCGGCCGCACGTCGCCCACCAGCGCGGCGATGCGCAGGTCGCCGCGGTAGGCCAGCGAGGCCCGGGCCCCGACGTCGTCCACCACCGCGGCCTCGATCGCGCCGCTCTCCACCTGCGCCAGCAGGTCCTCCGGCGACACCGAGGGCAGGGCCTCGACCACGCGGAACCGGGCGCCGGTCTCGTCGCGCAGCTTGAGCAGGTCGGCCCGGAACGGATCGCCGGCCGGCAGCGTCAGCACCGCGCCGTGCCACGTGGCCGGGTCGTCCCCGCGGGGATCATCCGCCGCCGTCACCACCGCCTTGCGCACGAAGTTGGTCGGCCGCGTCCACGCCACCCAGCGCGCCAGGTCCTCGTCCGGGTTCGTCCCGGTGCAGGCCACGTCGCCGTGGCCGGCGTTCAGCAGCGAGACCTCGTCCTCGCCGGGTTCGGGCACCACGACCTCGACCGTCAGCCCCTGCTCGCGGGCGAACCGCACCAGCAGCTCGTAGTCGAAGCCCGCCTGGCCGCCCTTGTGCACGAAGTAGCTGCTCGAGTTGTAGCGGGCGATCATGCGCAGCACGCCGGTGCGCCCGATCGCGTCCAGGTCGCGCTCGACCTGCGGATGGGGGACCAGGGGCGTCCGGTGATCGCGCGCGGCGGCGTCGCCGTCGATGCGCTCGCCACAGCCGGCGGCGGCCAGCGCCAGCAGCAGCAGGGCCGCCGGCAGGCGGAGCGTCAGGGGGGCGGCGCCCCGGGTGCGGGTCGGTCGGATCATGGGCGGCATCCTAGGGCAAGGGGTGCCGGTCCGGCAAGGGGCGGCCGGGCGGCCCCCGGCTCCCCGCCCGGTCTCCCGGCGAATCGCCATGACATTCGGGGCCCCTTCCTATAATCTTGACGGTCAACGGAGGCGGCCATGGACGACGTCCGCACCTACACCGGAACCCTGGTGGCCGACCTGGTCCTGCAGGAGGCCCACAGCCTCAAGGACCGGCGCGGCCCCCTGCGGGCGCTCGTGCAGCGCCTGCGCAACCGCGAGCTCGCGGTCGCCCAGGTCGGCCCGCCCGACTTCCAGCAGCGGGTCTTCCTGGCGGTGGCCGCCGTGTCCGGCAGCGTGGGGGCGGTCGAGGAGCGCCTGGACGCCGCCGAGCGCATCCTGTTCGCCTCCGAGTTCGAGGTGGGCTCGGTGACCCGCGACGTGCGCGTCGCCACCTTCTGCTCGGGCGCCTGACGCGGCCCGTTCCCGAAAGGATCCCGGCGTGGAGCTGATCGACCTCAGTCACACCATCGTGCCCGGCATGGCCCAGTGGCCGGGCGACGACCAGCCGCTGGCCATCCACCGGCGCTCGGAGCACGGCCCGGACCGCCACATGTCCAGCGCGCTCGCGTTCGGCTGCCACATCGGCACCCACATCGACCTGGCCCTGCACTTCCGCGACGGCGAGCCGCCGATCGAGCAGCTGCCGCTGTCCGCGTTCGCCGGCCGGGCGCGCGTGGTGCGCGCGGGGGACGGCGACACGGTCGGGCCCCTGCCGGCCTCGCTGCTGGATGGCGTCGACCTGGCGGGCATCGACTTCCTGCTGTTCGACACCGGCTGGAGCCGCCACTGGGGCACGCCCCGCTACTACCGCCAGTGGAGCTGGTACGGCGAGGACCTGGCCCGGCGCCTGGCCGCCGCCGGCCTGAAGGGCTCGGGCCTGGACACGCCCAGCCTGGACACCTACGGCGGGCACGTCGCCCACGACATCTGCGCCGCGGCCCACATGATCAACATCGAGAACCTGGCGGGGCTCGACCGGCTGCCCGACGTGCCCTTCACCCTGTTCGTGCTGCCGCTGAAGCTGCAGGGCACCGAGGCTTCGCCCGTGCGGGCGGCCGCACTGCTCGATGCGGCGCCAGGGAGCCGGCGGTGACCGTCGCGGCGCTGATCTTCCTGCTCGGGGTGGGCGTGCTGGTCGGCGGCGCCTGGGTGCTGGTCTCCGGCGGCACGCGCGTGGCCTCGGCGCTGGGCGTGCCCGCGGTGGTGGTGGGCCTGACGGTGGTGGCGTTCGGCACGTCGGCGCCCGAGCTCTTCGTGTCGCTGATGGGCGCGCTGCAGGGCAACGCGGCCATCGCGCTGGGCAACGTCATCGGGTCGAACGTGGCCAACCTCGGCCTCATCCTGGCGTTGGCGGCCCTGCTGCGGCCGGTGAAGGTCGAGCGGGCCATGCGCCGGCGCGAGGTGCCGGGCATGCTGGCGGTCTCGGTGCTGCTGGCGCTGATGGTGTGGGACGGGGTGCTGTCCCGGCCCGAATCCGCGGCGCTGGTGGTGCTGTTCGCGGTCTTCCTGGTGCTCACGGCGCGCGGCGCGGCGCGCGGCGAGGTCGCGGTGCCGAGGCCGGCGGTGCAGATCGACCGGGCGCACCGCACCCGCGAGGTGCTGCTGGGCACGGGGCTCATCGTGGCCGGCGTGGTGGCGCTGGCGGGCGGCGGGCGCCTGATCGTGGACTCGGCCGTGACCATCGCGCGCTCCCTCGGCGCGAGCGAGGCCCTGATCGGCCTGACCCTCGTGGCCGTGGGCACGAGCCTGCCCGAGCTGGCGACCAGCATCGTGGCCGGCCTCAGGCGCCAGGACGACCTGGCCCTGGGCAACATCGTCGGCTCCAACATCTTCAACATCCTGGGGGTGGCCGGACCCGTCGGCCTCGTGCGCCCCCTGGTGGTCGATCCGGGCGAGGGTCGCCTGCAGGTGTCGGCGATGGTCGGCATCGCGGCGCTGGCCTGGATCATGGTGTCGCTGCGCGGCCGTGACGTCGGCCGGCGCGGCGGCCTGTTGCTGCTGGCGGTCTACGCCGCCATCATGGCCCTGTGGATGGCGGGCGACTAGCGCCCGCCCGCACCCGGAAGCGAGCACCCTTGGTCAAGCGCAGGATCGTCGATCGCACCGGCCGCGGCACCGTGCCGCCCGAGGCCCCGCGCCCGGCCCCGGCGGCCCCGTGGCGTCCGGCGCGGAAGATGGGACTGGCCCGCGCCCTGCACCAGGCCGGCTGGGGTACCCGCAAGGTGGTCGAGGCCATGGTCGCCGAAGGCCGCGTCGCGGTGGACGGGCAGGACTGCCGCGATCCGCGTCGCGCCGTGGACGGCGACTCGGACATCCGGCTCGACGGCCGCCCCCTGACGCAGGTGCGCCTGCACTACTACGCCTTCCACAAGCCGTCGCGCGTGGTGTGCACCGCCATCGACGGTTCGCACTTCCGGCTGGTGGCCGACTTCCTGCCGCGCGACGTGCCCGGCCTGCGTCCCGCCGGGCGCCTGGATGCCCGCACCACGGGCCTGCTGCTGATCTCGAACGATCCCGCCTGGAACACCGCCGTCACCGGCAACGCCCACCTCGAGCAGGAGTACCGCCTGCAGCTCGAGGGCGAGCTGACCGACCTGGAGATCGGCGTGCTCACCGCCGGCGTGCACCTGCCCAACCTGGGGGTGTTCCGGCCGCTTTCGGTGACGCTGCTCGAGCGCGCCAACGGACGCACCTCGCTGGCGCTGGTGGTGCGCGAGGGCAAGATCCGCCAGGTGCGCCGCATGTTCAGCACGCTGCGCCACCGCATCACCCTGCTGCGCCGCGTGCGCATCGGCGCCATCGAGCTGGGCGTGCTCGCCGCCGGCGGCCTCAGGCCCCTGACGGCCGACGAGGTGGCGTCGATGGCGCCCCGCCCGGCCGGCCGCGACGGGACCCGCACCGCCGGCTGACCGCCGCCCGTCCCCGCCCGCAGGGTTTGCGTCCCCGCCCCCGCACGGTCCGGGCGCCGCTTTGATACAGCCAATCATTAGCAGTCATCTCGGAGTTCTCGATCTTCATCTCAACAACCATTTGAATATGCGATATTTAAAATAGGACTTCCGGATTCAGGAAATCGCTTCGGCACCACCCTTTCTCCCTAATGGACAAGATGTTTGTTTTCAGCAGGATTGCATGTTTGACCGTGCCCTGGTTGACGACAATAGTTCGGATGCTGACAAAACTTCGTCAGGTCCCAGACCAACCTCCGGAGCCCCCCGGGCCCATCGGGAGATCGCCACGATGATCATCGACGCCACCAAGCGCGCCCTTCTTCCCGCCCTGCTCGTGCTGGCCGTCCTGGCCGCCGCGCCGGCCGGGCCGGCCCTGGCGCAGGACGCCGACGAGTGCCTGCAGTGCCACGAGGACCAGGGCCTGACCAAGAACGTCAAGGGGAAGGTCGTCTCCCTGTACGTGGACATCGACAAGTTCAACAAGTCGATCCACGGCCAGGAGGGCATCGGCTGCGTCGACTGCCACGCCGACCTGCAGGGTTTCGAGGACTGGCCGCACCCGGAGGAGCTGAAGGACGTCGACTGCACCCAGTGCCACTCGAGCATCGGGCGCATCTACGCGAACAGCCTGCACGGCCAGGTGGCGGCCAAGGGCGAGCCCCTGGCGCCGCGCTGCTGGTCGTGCCACGGCGCCCATGACATCCGGCCGCCCACGGACCCCGAGTCGACGGTCAACCGCTTCAACATCCCGCTGATGTGCGGGCGTTGCCACAAGGAGGGCAGCCCCGTCGCCGACTTCTCGGACATCGAGCAGGACAGCGTGCTGACCCACTACAAGATGTCGATCCACGGCGAGGGCCTGTACAAGCGCGGCCTGACCAAGTCGGCCGTCTGCTCGGACTGCCACACCGCCCACGACGTGCGCGACAGCCACGACCCGAAGTCGAGCATCTCGCGCGAGCGCGTCGCCCAGACCTGCCAGCAGTGCCACGGCCGCATCGAGGACGTGCACACCAAGGTCATCGAGGGCCGGCTGTGGGAGGCCGAGCCCCACAAGGTGCCGGCCTGCGTCGAGTGCCACCAGCCCCACGAGATCCGCCGCGTGTTCTACAACGAGGGCATGAGCGACCGCGAGTGCCTGAAGTGCCACGCCCAGGAGGGCCTGCACAGCGCGATGCCCGGCCGCGAGGCCGAGTCGATGACCGTCGACCAGGCCGAGCTCGTCGACAGCGCCCACCAGAACGTGCGCTGCATCCAGTGCCACACCGGCGCCACGCCGACCCACGACCGCCCCTGCGACACCATCCCGTCGCGGGTCGACTGCGCGGTCTGCCACGCCGGCGTCGTTGACGTCTTCATGGGCAGCATCCACGGCAAGCTGCGCAACCAGGGCGACCCCGACGGCCCGGACTGCCGCAGCTGCCACGGCACGCACCACATCCTGAAGCACGACAACCCGGCCTCGCCGACCCACGTGCGCAACGTGCCCGACCTGTGCGGCCGCTGCCACGACGAGGGCGGCATCGCCGACCGGCGCTACGAGGGCACCGAGCACTCGATGGTGAAGAACTACAAGGAGAGCGTGCACGGCCGCGCGCTCAAGAGCAGCGGCCTGGTGGTGACGGCGACCTGCATCGACTGCCACACCACCCATGCGATCCTGCCGAGCAAGGACGTCAAGTCGAGCGTCAGCCGCGCCAACGTGGCCGACACCTGCGGCAAGTGCCACCAGGGCATCGACATGGAGTTCCGCAAGTCG
>DAOPJF010000003.1:0-20827 GCA_035399525.1 Candidatus Krumholzibacteriia bacterium
GATCGCCGTCCTCGCGACGACCGGCCTGCTGACGTCGTGGCTGTTCGCCATCGGGTTCGTGGTGGGCTCGTACTGGGCCATGCGCCGCGGCCTGGGCAACATCGGCCACGACGCGCACCTGGGCGGCGCCCTGTGCGGCCTGGCGGCGGCGGTGGTGCTCTTCCCGCAGATCCCGGCGGCGCGCCCGGCGCTGTTCGCGGCGGTGGTGCTGATCACGGTGGGATTGATCCTGCATGCGCGGCGGTACCCGGTGCGGCGGCCCTGAGGCCGCCGCACCGGGCGCCTTCGCTTATTGTTCGCCGCAGATCATGTCCTGCGACGCGGCGTCGGCCGAGCGGGTGGTCAGCCGGAACCCGCGCAGGACGCCCTCGCCGTTGATGGCGGTCACGCACACGCCGGTGATCTCCGCCACCATCTGTTCCCCGTGCTCGTAGACCGTCAGGGTGGCGCTGGTGCCGTCATCGTTGCCCCCGGCGGCCCAGGCGCGGTCGCCCGCCAGGAACGAGAACGTCACCGGCCACGATCCCGTCTGGCCCGGCTCGGGGCCGCCAAGCGGTGCAATGGACGTACCACCGCTGTTCACGCCGTTGAACGTGATGGTGAAGATGCCCCACTGCGAGGCGTAGCCGTGGGTGACCCAGTCGCCCCCGAAAGCGCCGTCGCCGTCGATGGACAGGTCCCAGCGGCAGCTGCAGACGCCCGCTTCGAGCTCGGCCCAGCCGCGGACCGTCGGGTCGGCGACGCTCGTGGCCACGGCGCGCATCGTGGCGTTGCCAACCGCCGGCGCGGTGTACACGCCGCCCGCGGTGATGGCGCCCACGACGGCGCCGCCCTCCACGGCGGGCTCGAGGCTCCAGGTCACGTCGGTGTTGTCGAGCCCCTCCACCGTCGCGACGAAGGTGCGGCTCTCGCCCGAGGCGACGCAGGCGTAGCCGGGCGTGACGGTGATCGCGCCGGACCGCAGCCGCACCACGGCCGTGTCGACCCGCGGCGGGTCGTTGGCGGCGCGCAGGCCCTGGCGGCTGAGGCTCTCCACCGTCACGACGAACGGATAGTCGGCCTCCGCGGTCGGCGTCAGCAGTGGCCGCGTGGACGGGCCGTTGGTCGGCTCGCCGTGGCCGTCGTTCCAGGTGCCCTTGTCGGCGGTCCAGTACAGCGACTCGTTGTCGGCGTTCTCGATGGCGGCAGTGACCTGGACGACCTCGCCGGGGGTGTCCACGTAGATCACGTCCGGCGTCACGGTCACCCGGATCGCCCGCGTCTCGATGGGCAGCTGCGCCGCGATCGTGCGCCAGCCGAACTGCTCGGATACGGCCCGGACCTCGACGAAGTCCTCACCGACCATCACCGGGGTGATCTCGCGGAAGTCGCTGGTGGCCACGCGGCCGATGACCGCGCGGCCCTCGCTGTAGGGCAGGTCGGTGATGTCGACCCGCCACTGCTGCGAGCAGAACTCGACGACGCCCGACGGCTGGCCGTCGAGATAGAGCCCGACGCTCATGCCCACGTCGGCGACGGCCGCATCGCGCAGGGCGGTGCTGCCGCGGATGCGGCCGACCTGGCTGGCGCCCAGCGCCGCGCCGGTCAGCTGCATGACCGCGTCGAACACGGCCTTGTCGGCCACCCAGCCGTTGGACTTGGCGACGACGTAGACGTCGGACCAGCGGGCGAACCCGGGCTCGTCCTCGGGCATCCAGTCGCGGTCCAGCACGAAGTCGAGGCTGACGAACGCGCTGGGGTAGGTGTTGGCCTTGTACTCGCGCGAGGTCTGGTAGGCGTACAGGCCCGCGCCGGCGACGGCGGCCACCGGGCCCAGCCCCGGCACGAATGCTGCGGCGCCCAGGGCCAGCCCGGTGGCGCCCAGGATGCGTCCGGGCGCGCCCGAGGGATCGACGGCGACCTTCGAGGCGAACGCCTCCTGCATGGCCTCGGCCAGCTGCGGCGCGGTGCTGATGATCGGGCCCATGTTCACGCAGGCCTTGTCCGGTCCGGGCGCGCCGCCGTACCAGGCGAAGGCGGGCGGCTGCGGATCGCCCATGTGGTCGATGTCCGCGACCACCAGCGAGTCGATGTTCGCGTAGCCGAAGATGCGGTCCAGCACGTCGCGCTGCGTGGCGTCCAGGTAGTCGCTGGTGCCGTCGGCGATGCGCGCCAGGCTGTGGGCGTGGCCGGGGTCGTCGACGAACACCTGCGCGAACTTCAGCGGCAGCAGGCGCGGCTCGGTCGCGGCGATGGTCGACGCCGACAGCTCGGCGAACGAGGAGCCCTCGGCGACGGCGCGCTGGTCGATGTGGCTGCGCAGGTGCTCGACGTACCGGGCGAAGGCGCCCGGCGCCTCGGGCAGGCCGCCCAGGTCCAGGGTCAGCTCGGGGCTGGTGGCCGTGCCGTCGGTGACGACCAGGCGGATCGGGCCGCCCTCGGTCGGCTGGTCCGGGTTCAGCGGCGCGAGGAACCAGGGCAGGTCCTCGATGGGCTCCTCGACGGGCATCGTGAACAGCGTCGCGCCGTCGGGTCCGAGGATCCGGACCTCGTACCCGGCGTACGACTTGGCCGACGGCAGCCCGGTGATCCCGACCCGGCCCATGGGGGCGCTGGCCGCGACGGCCAGGGCGGCGTTGGCGAGGCCGGGCTGGGGGTCGGGGGTCGTGCTGTCGCCGCCTCCGCATCCGGAGCAGGCGAGCAGGACCAGCACGGCCAGGGTGGGCGGCAGGGCGGCGAGGCGAGAGCGGCGCGTCATGTCGTCCTCCAGGGTGTGGATAGCTGTTGGGAAACGGTATACAATGATAAGCGAGACAACGAGATATGAGAAGACTAAAAGTGTCCGCAATTGATCTGCGCCGGGCCGGGGTTGCCCGGGCGGGCCCGGCGGGCTACGGTCGTCCTGGCGGCGAAAACGGTTATCAATCAAGGAGATGCGCATGCGGAAGCCCGTGCTGACGATCCTGGTCCTGGCGGCGGCGGCGCTGTGCGCGCCTGCCCGGGCCGTGCTGCCGACCCACGACCAGCCGACCCGCACGGTGCGGCTGATCCGGCACGGCGAGTACGAGCACGGCGTC
Source organism: Candidatus Krumholzibacteriia bacterium (assembly GCA_035399525.1). Taxonomy (GTDB): domain Bacteria; phylum Krumholzibacteriota; class Krumholzibacteriia; order LZORAL124-64-63; family LZORAL124-64-63; genus JACZKN01. The sequence continues at coordinate 3,057 of DAOPJF010000003.1, forward strand.
AAGACGGCCGACGAGGGCGGCCTGGTGGCCCTGGGCCGCCAGCAGGCGCGGCTGGTGGCGGCGCGGCTGGACGGTGACCCCATCGTGTTCACGTCGATCCAGTCCAGCACCATGACCCGCGCGCGCGAGACGGCCGCCATCATCGCGGCGCATTTTCCCGACCTCGCGCTGCAGGGGTTCGACGACATCCGCGAGTGCACGCCGCCGACCCGGCGGGCCGACATCATGGCGGACCTGAAGCCCGGCGAGGCCGAGGCCTGCGAGGCCACGCTACGCGGCGCGTGGGACCGCATCATGCGGCCGGCCGCGGGCCCCGCCGACGAGAACGACATCGTCGTCTGCCACGGAAACGTGATCCGGTGGTTCGTCACGCGCGCGCTCGAGGTGGATCCCGCCGCGTGGCTGGGCATGAGCATCGCCAACTGCTCGCTGACGGTGATCCAGGTGCGGGCCGACGGCTCGGCCAAGGTGATCAGCTTCGCCGACAGCGGGCACGTGCCCTACGGGATGACCACCTATCCTGGGGTGGAGGCGGAGCAGTAGGCCCGTTGCCCGACAGACAGCGACGCCGCCGGCCCGCGAGGGAACCGGCGGCGTCTTCGCGTGGGTGGCTTCGCCGCTACTTCAGCATCGTCATCCGCACCGCACGCACCGACAGGCCCGCCTCGAGGCGGCACACGTAGGCGCCGCTGGCCACGCGGCGGCCGGCGTCGTCGCGGCCGTCCCAGGTGGCGGTGTGGCGCCCGGCGGGACGCACCTCGCTCACGAGCGTGCGCACCAGGCGGCCCGCCGCGTCGTAGACGCGCAGGTTCACCGCGGTGCTGCGGTCGAGGGTGAAGTCCACCGAGGTGGAGGGGTTGAACGGGTTCGGCCGGTTCTGCGCCAGCGCGAGGCCGGCCACGGCCATCGTCACCGACACCGCGGGCGAACGCACCTCGCCGCCGTCGGTGCGCACGGCGGCCACCGTGTACTGCAGGGCGGCACCGGCCGGCGGCGCCAGGTCGACGTACTGCCGCGCGGCGGGCGCCAGCAGTCCGTCGGTGGTCAGCTCCTCGTCCAGGCCCTTGGCGTCGTTGGCGCGGTACACGCGGAAGCCGACGATGGGCTCGGTGCCCTGCCAGTTCCACGCCAGCACCACGCCGTCGCCGGCGACGGTCGCCGAAACGCCGCTCCACACGGCGGCCACGCTCGCGTCCATGGGCCAGCCGATGTCCTTCATCAGGAAGACGGCCAGGCCGGGATCATGCCGGGGGCCGGTCAGCACCGGCTCCATGACCTCGTTGGGCGTGACGGCCGTCGACCAGTGCGCGACCGACGAACCGGGCACCAGCGGGTTGGGCGCGTGCAGGCGCACGTAGCCCGCGTTCAGGCCGCCGGTGAGCGGCACCTGCCCAGCCATGTAGGTCACGTCGCCGTCGCCCCAGCGCAGGTCGGGATCGTCGATGCACGCGGCGGCGCGCTGCGCGTCGGCCATCAGCGCCAGGTTCGACGGCGAGATGGTGGGATCCTCCATGTGCACCAGGTACATGTCGTTGAAGCCGTTGAACTTCTGGCCGGTGCTGAGGTCCATGAAGGTCTGGAAGCCCAGGCCGTGCCCCAGCTCGTGCATGACCACGGTGACGAAGTCGATGTCACCGCCCGGCGGATTGCCGTCGAAGCCGTAGTACCAGCCCAGTCCGCCGAGGCAGCCGACGTCGCCGTTGAGGGCGCTGTTGAAGACGGCGCCGATGTCGTTGATCGTGTTGGACAAATCGACCCCGGCCAGCGCGTTGGCCAGCGCCTGCGGGTAGTAGGTGCCGGTCAGCGGCGCGCCGCCGAAGTTGCGGTGCACCGTCTGCGTGCCCGCCTGCCCCAGCACGGCGCTCGACGGCGTGCAGGTCAGGACGTCCATGGCGGCATCGACCTTGATCACCACGTTGGACGACACCAGCTGGCCCCACAGGTCGGCCGCGTACTGGAAGGCGTTCAGGCGCGCCTGCCCCAGCGTGGTGGCGGGGTTGCCGCCGGTCGGCGTCCAGGGCGTGGGGTCGTTGAAGCCCTCGCCGGCGCCGTCGCCGTTCTCGATGATGAAGGTGGCCGTGGCGTGGGCGCCTCCGGCCGTCAGCAGGGCCGCCAGCGCGAGCGCGGCGGCCACCATGCGCAGGATGCGGGTCATCGCCCACCTCCCGGCGCCGAGTCGGGCGAGCAGATCACGACCGTGCTGTCGGAATCCACGACGGTGACGGCCATGGAGGAACGGAAGCGTCCCTGCAGGTCCACCACCATGCCGCCGCCGGGCACGTCGCTGGGGGTCTCGACCAGGCCTGCGGCCGACGTGCTGACCGCGGCGTCGCCGAGGTCCTTGCCCGCGTTCGGGTCGTTGGGGTCGCCGGTGGTGGCGATGAAGCCGGCGGTGCCGGGAGGGGCCGCGTCCTGGGGCGTGTCGTCGTGGTGCAGCGTGGCCCAGCCCCCGATGCAGATGACGACGATGACGAGGGCGGAGAGCAGCTTGTGCCTTCGCATGGGTCGGCTCCTGTCGGTGCGGGTTCGGGGCGGCCCGGGTGGCCGCAGGCACATGATTGGCAAGATCCGGGCCTGCGGCCACCGGAAAGCGCGATTCGGCCGGGGGTTGCCTCAACAGGCGGGTATCCTGTAGGTTGCGGGGAGCCATGATCGACCGGACCGGCAGAAAGGTGCCCCCGATGCGCAGTTTCGTCCTGGTGTTCGTGATCTGCGGGCTGGCCCTGGCCGGCTGCGGCGACGACGACCCGAGCCCCGTCGACCCGCAGCCCACCGATCCCCGGCCCACCAGCCCGACAGCGCTGGTCCAGCAGTTCGCGCTCGCCCTCGAGCACAGCGACTTCACGCTGTATGCGCCGCTGATCGATCCCTCGTTCGTGCTCGGCCTGCAGCAGGCGACCGTCGGCGACTACGGCCTGCCGAGCCCCTGGCTCACCGCGACCGAGGACCTGCTGGCCACCGAGGCCGCCTTCTCGGGCGACCCCGCGCCGCGCAGCGGCGAGGTGCCGGCGGCGGGCCTGGCCCAGGCGCAAGTGAACCTGCTGCAGCAAGAGGCGGCCTGGTCGTTCGCCCTGCCGCCGTCGCCCTACGCCGGGACCACGTGGGCCCCGTTCCGCATCGATGCGGATTTCCTGGACGTGATCGGAGCGCACACGTCCATGCGCGGCGTGCTCGAGTTCTACGTGCGGCCCGACACCACCGACCCGGGCGATGTGCGCTGGCAACTGGCGGCCATGGTCGATCTTACCGAGACGTCGAAGGATGGCGTAGTGGCCAATGCGCTGGCGTGGGGGGATCTGAAGGCGCTGTTCCGGGCGGCGACGGCCGCGCATTGACACCGGGTCCACCATCGCCTACCGTTGCGGGCGACCGTTAGGGGTGGCGCCGACGTCCGCGGGACGCCGGCCGCCTGAGAAAGACCCTCCGAACCTGAACCGGATCATGCCGGCGTAGGGAAACGGGCCTCACTCGGCGCCTCCGTCTCGGGGCGCCGTTTTCTGTCCCCGTCCCAGTGCTACCGGCGTGGCCAGCACCCCGAGGTGTGTGCCATGCGTTTCGCTTTCGTCATCCTGATGCTCGCGGCCTCTGCTGCGGCCTTCGCCCAGGCTCCGGCCGACACCCTGACCGCCGCGGCCGGCGACATCACCGTCACCGCGTCGCGCTACGACCAGCAGCACGCGGTGAACGTCACCAACCTCACGGCCGAGGACCTCGCGCGCCGCGAGCCCGACCTCGAGCTGCCCCTGCTGCTGCAGGGCGTGCCGGGCGTGTTCAGCTACAGCGACGCGGGCAGCGGCCTGGGCTACACCTACCTGAAGATCCGCGGCTTCGACCAGCGGCGGGTCGGCGTCCTGTTTGGCGGCATCCCCTACAACGACCCCGAGGACCACCAGGTCTGGTGGGTGGACATGCCCGACCTGGCGGCCAGCGTCCAGGACATCCAGGTGCAGCGCGGCGTCACCAACTCGATCGGCGGCATGACCGCCATCGGCGGCACCGTGAACATCGTGGGCGCGGGCCTGGCCGACCGCGAGGGCGGGATGTTCTCGCTCAACACCGGCAGCGAGGGCTTCCAGCGCCAGATGGTGTCCTACGAGACGGGCCGCCTCGGCCAGTCGGGGCTGAAGTCGTCGCTGCGCCTGTCGCGGCAGCAGAGCGACGGTTGGCGCGACCGCGCAGGCCACGAGGGCTGGGCCGTGTTCTGGTCGGGCCAGTACGACACCGAGAACACCGAGACCCGCGTGAACATCTATACGGGCCACGAGCTGACCCACCACGCCTGGGACGCGGTGCCCGAGTCGGTGCTGCGCGAGAACCGCCGCGCCAACATGGAGACCTACCACAACGCCGTCGACGACTTCGCCCAGCCCCACTACGAGATGCACCACACCTGGTGGCTGTCGGACAGCGTCGAGCTGGTGAACCGCCTGTACGTCATCCACGGCGAGGGCTTCTACGAGAACTTCAAGGAGGACGCCTCGGCCCACGAGTACTCGCTCGACACCCTGGCGGGCGTGGCGCCGGACGCCGAGCTCGACCTGATCCGCCGCAAGTGGGTGCGCAAGGACCACGTGGGCTGGGTGCCGCACCTGGCCTGGACCCACGGCCGCGGCCGGCTGCTGGTGGGCGGCGACTGGTACACCTTCCACTCGGACCACTGGGGCGACGTGCTGTGGGCCGACGGCTTCGCGCCGGGCGACTTCAACGACGAGTTCCGCTACCACCGCTACACCGGCGACAAGGATGCCTACAGCCTGTACGCCAGCGAGCGCCTGGACCTGGGCGGGGGCCTGGTCGCCACCGGCGACCTGCACTTCCAGCACAAGACCTACGCGTTCCGCCAGCACGAGACGAAGAACTTCGCCGGCGACCAGCTGAACGCCTACGAGGTGGACTGGGACTTCTTCAACCCCAAGGCCGCCCTCAACTGGCAGGCCCCGGGCCGGCCCCTGGGCGGGGCGCTGCAGCTGTACGGCACCGTGGGTATCAACCACCGCGAGCCCACCGACGGCGAGCTGTTCGACACCTGGAGCAGCGGCAGCGACCTCGGCGCCCAGCCGCTGTTCGGCTCGAGCCGGCCGGTGTACGCCGCCGACGGCGTGACGGTGCAGTACGTCCAGTGGAGCGATCCCTTGGTGAAGGAGGAGAAGGTCGTGGACTGGGAGGCGGGCCTGGGCTGGCAGTCGGGCCGCGTGAGCCTGACCCTGGGCGCCTACTGGATGGACTTCACCAACGAGATCGTGCCCTACGGCGGCGTGAACGAGGACGGCAGTTCGATCCGCGGCAACGCCGGTGCGACGCTGCACCGCGGGCTCGAGCTGGGCGTGCGCGTGAAGGCCGCAGCCCGCCACGACCTGCAGCTGGCCGCCAGCCGCAGCTGGGACGAGTTCGACACGTTCATCTTCCACGACTGGGACGGCGCGGTGTACGACTACTCGGGCAACCCCATCGCGGGCTTCCCCGAGCACCTGCTGATGGCCGCCTGGGACGGCCGCTGGGGGTACGGGCTGAGCACGCGCCTGCGGCTGAACGGCGCCGGCCGGCAGTACCTGGACAACTCGGGCGAGGCCGACCGCACCATCGACGCCTGGAGCACCGTCGACCTGTCGCTGTGGCTGGACCTGGCGGGGGCCGGCTGGCGGGCCATGGACGGCGCCACGGCCTTCCTGCACGTGCGGAATGTTGGTGACATCGAGTACGAAACTTGGGGATACTGGTACGGTGAGAACTGGCTGACGCCCGCCGCGGGCCGGACCTGGGTGACCGGATTGGACTACCGCTTCTGATGAACGACTTTCAGGCCGAGGTGGGCGGCGCCGCCTGCCCTATCTTCCCCAAGCGCGGGCCGCGGGCCGTCGTCCTTTGCGACGGCCCGCCGCCCGAGCCGCAGGTGCTGTACTACTGGCTGACGGGCGCCGACGTGTTCGTGTGCGCCGACGCGGCCGGGCATCCCTACGACCAGCTGCCGCGCACCCCGGACGTGGTGATCGGCGACTTCGACTCGCTGGCCGGGCGCATCATCGACGGCCGCGACGGGCCGCGGTACCTGCGCATCGACGCCCAGGACACCACCGACAGCGAGAAGGCCCTCATGTACGTGGCCGAACACGGCATCGAGGAGGCCGTGGTGCTGGGCGCGGTGGGCTGGCGGCTGGACCACACCCTCTACAATTGCCAGCTGCTCGAGCGCTTCGCCGACGAGCTGCGCATCTGCATCGCCGGCCCCTACGCCGACGCGGTGCGCATCGGGCCCGGCGACTCGGTGGCCTGGTCGCTGCCCCTGGGCACGCGGTTCTCGCTGCTGCCCCTGGCGGGCACGGCGCGCGGCGTGACCCTCGAGGGCGCCGAGTACCCGCTGCTGGGCGACACCCTCGAGACGGGCGCCTTCGCCACCGTCAGCAACCACGTGGCCGTCACGCCGCTGCTGATCACGGTGCGCGAGGGGTCGGTGCTGGCCATGGTCGACCGCGAGCCCGACCTCCAGCGCGGCGGTTCGTTCGGAGGCCGCTAGCCGTGTCGGCGGCCGCCGTCGTCGCCTACGTCCTGTTCCTGCTGTTCGTGGTGGTGCGCCTGTTCCGGGGCCGCACCGAGGGCGCCGTCGACTACATCGTCGCTGGACGCCGCCTGACGCTGCCTGCCTTCACCGCCACCCTGGTGACCACCTGGTACGGCGGCATCCTGGGCGTGGGCGAGTACACCTGGCGCTACGGCGTCTCGAACTGGCTCGTCTTCGGCGTGCCCTACTACCTGTACGCCGCCGTGTTCGCCTTCTGGCTGGCGGGCCGCGCCCGCCGCGCCGAGGTGTTGACGGTGCCCGACATGCTCGAGCGCCGCTACGGCCGCCCCGCCGCCCTGGTGGGCGCCTTCGTGCTCTTCGTGATGACCGCGCCCGCCGCCTACGTGCTGATGCTGGGCGTGATGGTGCGGTTCGCCACCGGCTGGCCCCTGTGGCTGGGCGTGACCGTGGGCACCGCGCTGTCGGTGGGCTACGTGTTCCGCGGCGGCCTGCGCGCCGTGGTGCTGACGGACATGGTGCAGTTCGTGCTCATGTTCCTGGGCTTCGCCGTGCTGGTGCCGGTCTGCGCGGTGAAGCTGGGGGGATGGTCGTACCTGCAGGCCGCGGTGCCGCCCTCGCACTTCCGCTGGGACGGCGGCCTGGGCGCCCAGGCGGTGCTGGTGTGGTACGTGATCGCCATGGCCACCCTGGTCGAGCCCGCCTTCTACCAGCGCTGCTACGCCGCGCGCACCGAGCAGGTGGCGCGCCGCGGCATCGGCCTGGCCATCGCCTTCTGGATCGTCTTCGACTTCATGACCACCACCGCCGGCCTCTACGCCCGCGCCGTCCTGCCCGACCTGGCCGACCCGGTGCAGGCGTTCCCGGCCCTGGCCGCCCGCGTGCTGCCGGGCTTCTGGCAGGGCGTGTTCACGGTGGGCCTGCTGGCGACCATCATGTCGACGGTGGACAGCTACGCGTTCATCGCCGCGGTCACCCTGGGCCGCGACCTGATGGGCCGCGCGGCCGGTGCGGACGAGGACACGGCGCTGCGCTGGTCGCGCTGGTCGCTGCTGGGCGTCGCGGCCCTGGCCATCGTGCTGGCCCTGGCGGCGCAGTCGGTGGTCACCTTGTGGAAGACGCTGGGCTCGGTGGGCACGCCGGTGCTGCTGGTGCCGCTGGCGGCCGCGCACTCGCGGCTGCAGCTGGACGGTCGCGTCGTCGCGCGGATGATGGTGGTGTCCGGCTGCGTCGCCCTGGGCTGGCTGGCGCTGGGGCACGGCGGGCCGTGGCTGGGCGTCGAGGCGGTGTTCCCGGGGGTGGGGGTGTCGCTGGTGTCGCTGGCATACCGGAGGCGGGCATAGCGGGAGGTGCTTCGTGACGAAGCGGTCGTGGTGCCTGGTGGTGTCGACAGTCCTCCTGCTCCGCGCGGGCGGGGCGGGCGCGGACGCGAACGTCCTGGACCCGGCGCAGTTGGCCACGGTCGACCCCGGCGCGGCGCCGGGATCCGAGGAGGTGTTCACGCTCGCCGAGCAGTGGACGCTGGAGTGCGGCGATGATCCACGGTTCATGCTGGGCGTGGTGAACGAGGCCGCCGCCACGCGGGAGGGAGCAATCCTGCTGGTGGATCGGCCCCTCGGCCACGTGTTGATGGTGGGGGCCGACGGCGCGTGCCTTGGCGTGCGCGGGCGCACCGGCGACGGTCCAGGCGAGCTGCGGGCTCTGTTCTGTGCCGCGGGCCTGGATGACGGTCGCATCGTGCTGAGCGAAGGAATGCCGCCTTTCGTCTTCGGCACCGGCGCGGGGAAGGTGGTCATCCTCGACGGCGAAGGCCTGCCCGTCGGCGGCTTCGACCTGCAGGACCCGGCCCTCGGCAACGTCTTCCCGACGTTGCGCGGCCTGCGCGCTCGGGGTGAGCGGCTGCTCGTGGGACTTCAGTCGACAGTCGTACGGCCGCCGCAGATGACCTCGATCAACCGGCTTCTGCTGACCGGCCTGGACGGCGCCACCGTCGCCGTGCTGGGTGATCGTCGCATCGAGTCGTCATTCCTGGACACCGAACTGCGCGAGGCCGACGTCTTCGAGCCCTACACCCTCGACCGCTTCGACCTGGCCGGCGATGGCCGCGTAGCCTTCGCGCCGGAGCGGGATGCCTATCTCGTCGTGATCGTCGATCCTGCGACCGGCGAGGGCCTGCGCGTCGTGCGCGAGATTGCCGGCCGCCGGCGCACGGAGGCCGAGCGCGAATCGCTTGCGGAGGCGAACGGTGGTGCCGGCGTCGACTACATCGCCTGTGAGTCCGATCCGGTCATTCGCGGGCTGCGCTTCCGGCCCGACGGCTGTCTATGGGTGGCTCTTGGTCGCGATGAGGCAGCGCCGGCCGACGAGTTCGGCACCTTCGACGAGATCGGCCCGGATGGCGCCTGGCGCCGCCGCATCCGTCTGCGCGCGCCCGGCGACGCGGGCGACGATCGGCTGATCATGCTGCAGGACGGGCGGTTCGTGCGGGTGGCCGGGGTCGCCGATGCTGGATTGGGCGACGAAGGGATCGCGGTGCAACTGCTGGCGAAGTAGCGGCCGATTCGTGCTTTTGCCCCTTGCGCTTATGCCTGAATTTCGCGATATTTTCGCCATCACTCTCCTCCCGGATCGTGACCGCACGCCATGCTCCCCGTGTTCCGTCCCGGCCTCGCCGCCCGCGAGGCCGACCAGGCCTTGAAAGCCGCCGCCGCGGCCGAGACGTCCGCGCGCCAGTGCGCCGTGCTGTGGTTCGGCGAGATCCTCGCGCGCGGCCTCTACCGCGATCTCGGCCACGCGTCGATGCTGCAGTACGCACGTGTCGAGCTGGGCTGGTCCGAGACGCGCATCGGCGACTTCATGCGCCTGTCCCGCCGGCTCGACACGTTGCCTGCCGTGAAGGCCGCGCTGCCGGAGATCGGCTACACGAAGGCGCGCGAGATCGTCGCTGTCGCGTCGCCGCGCACCGAGGATCGGTGGGTCGAGGCGGCCCGCACCTCGAGCCGCACCCAGCTGGTGGCGCAGGTCAAGCGCGCCAAGGCGCAAGCGGCAGCGCGGCGGCGTCCGGCGGCCGCGCCGCTGTTTGCGCCGGCGCCTGCCGAAGCAGCCCTGGCCGCCGAGGTCCCCGTGCGCATCACGTTGGAGTTCACGCCTGAGCAGCATGCGCGTTGGGAGGTGCTGCTGGAAAGCGTGCGGAAGGCGGGGGCGTCCGGCGGGACGGTGGAGGTCCTGTTGGCGGCGTTGCAATCCGCAGCGGGAAGCGATTGCAGGACAACGGCATCCGACGAAGCCACCCCCCGGGGGAGGTTTGCCCCGCCGGTGCAGGTCCATGTCCACGAATGCCCCCGGTGCGGCAGCGTCGAGGCAGGCGGCCGCGCCTTCGGTTCCGCCGACGCCGCCCGCGTCCGCTGCGACGCGGCGGTGAGCGAGCCCGGCAAGCGGAACACCACGACCATCCCGCCGCGCACGCGGCGCGCCGTGCTGGCGCGCGATCGGCATCGCTGCCAGGCGCCCGGGTGCGGGCGCACGCAGTTCCTGGAAGTGCATCATGTGAAGCCTCGGGCGCGCGGGGGGGCGAACGACGCGACGAACCTGGTCACGCTGTGCGCCTCGTGCCATCGGCTGTGGCACGAGAGGCGCTGACCGTCAGCCCAGCATCTCCCGCAACGTGCCCGCCAGGGCCGCGAACATCCGGCCCTGCCGCTCGGGGTCGGCCAGCGTCGCCTGGTTCAGCTCGAGCTCGATGCCCACGTAGTCCTCGTCGCGCAGCTGCTTGCGCAGCGACGTGGGCAGGCCGTCGGCGATGCCGCGGTAGGGGTAGTTGCGGCGCACGCGCAGGTCGGGCGCGTGGATGGCCAGCAGCTGGCGCCAGCGGTCGCAGAACGTGCGCTCGCCGCTGCGGGACGGGTCGTACAGCAGGCCGATGTCGGCGTTGCGCACCTTGCCGTCCAGCACGCCGGTGAACGAGTGCACCGCGACGTGCACCGCGCGGCGGCGGTGGGCGATGGCCTGGCGCATCATGGCGCCGGCCTCGGCGCGGTGGGGCAGCCACCAGCGCGACAATATGCGCTCCTTGTCCTCGTCGGGCAGGTCGATCGTGTAGGCCGACCACAGGTGGGCGCTGTGGCGCTCGCGGTTGGCCTCGACCAGCAGGCGCGTGAACGGGAACGCCAGCACGGGGCGGCGGAGCTCCGCGCCCAGGGCCTGGGCGGCCTCGAGCGCGCCCGGGTCCCAGCCGCGGTGCGACGCCAGCACGTCGTCGGCGCCGGCGAAAAGCGCGGCGTAGCGGGAAGGCACGCGGTTGGTGGCGTGCTCGCAGGTCAGCACCAGCGTGTTGCCGCGGTCGGCGGGATGGGTCGGGTCCAACGCGATCCTCCCGGGTCGAAGCGGGTCAGCCGTGCAGCGGTCGGTCGTAGGCCGCCAGCGCAGCTTCCTTCAGCACTTCGGACAGCGTCGGGTGCGCGTGGCACACGCGGCCGATGTCCTCGGCCGACGCGCCGAAGGCCATGGCGGCCGCGGCCTCGGCGATCAGGTCGCCGGCCCGCGGCCCGATGATGTGCACGCCCAGCACGCGGTCGGTCTCCTTGTGCGCCAGCACCTTCACGCGGCCCTCGACCCGGTCCAGGGCCATGGCGCGGCCGTTGCTGCGGAAGGTGTAGACCCCCTTGTTGTAGGGGATGCCGGCGTCCTTCAGGTCCTCCTCGCTGCGGCCCACGGCGCCGATCTCCGGATCGGTGTAGCACACCGCCGGCACCAGCGCCGCATCGAAGTGCCCGGCCTTGCCGGCCAGGCGCTCGGCCACGGCCACGCCCTCCTCGGTGGCCTTGTGGGCCAGCAGCAGGCCGCCGGCCACGTCGCCGATGGCCCACACGCCGGGAGCGGCGAGGTTGTGCGCATCGACCTTGATGAACCCGCGCTCGGTGAGCGCGACGCCGGCCGACTCGAGGTTCAGGCCCGCGGTCACGGGCTTGCGGCCCACCGAGACCAGCACGCGGTCGGCCTCGATGGGATCGAGGCCCTCGACCTCGACCACCGCCTTGCCCTTCTTCACGCGCGCCGCGGTCACCTTCGCGCCCAGTTCGAAGGCCAGGCCCTGCTTCTTGAACAGCTGCAGCGCCACGCGGGCGATCTCGCCGTCGGTGCCCGGGGCGATGCGCTTGAGGTACTCGAGCACCGTCACCTCGGCGCCCAGGCGCGACCAGACCGAGCCCAGCTCCAGGCCGATGTAGCCCGCGCCGATGACCACCAGCTTCTTCGGCACCGCGGGCCAGGACAGGGCCGCGGTCGAGTCGCCGATGATGTCGCCGTCCATCTCCACGCCGGGCAGGGTCGCGGCCGTGCTGCCGGTGGCGATGATGATCCTCGCGGCCTCGATGACCGTGTCGCCCACCACCACGCGGCCGGGGCCGTCCAGGCGCGCCTCGCCCTCGTAGCGGGTGACCTTGTTGGCCTTGAACAGGCCGGCGATGCCGTCGGTCAGCGCGGTGACGATGCCGTCCTTGCGCGCCATCATGGCGGCCAGGTCCAGGCTGGCGCCCTTGACCTTCACCCCGTGCACCGCCAGGCCGTGCTGCGTCTCGGCGTACTTCTCGCTCGACTCGAGCAGGGCCTTCGAGGGGATGCAGCCCACGCGCAGGCAGGTGCCGCCCAGGCGCGGCTCCTTCTCGACGCAGGCCGTGTCCAGGCCCAGCTGGGCCGCACGGATGGCCGCCGCGTAGCCGCCGGGGCCCGCGCCGATCACCACCAGGTCGTGCTTCGCCGTCGTCGTCATCGTCGTCACACCTTCAGCAGCAGCCGCTCGGGCTGCTCGACGCAGGACTTGATGTGCTTGAGGAACGTGACCGCCTCGCGGCCGTCGACGATGCGGTGGTCGTAGGTCATGGCCACGTACATCATGGGTCGGATCTCGACCTTGCCGTCGATGGCCACCGGGCGGTCCTGGATGGCGTGCAGGCCCAGCACCCCGCTCTGCGGCGGGTTGATGATGGGCGTCGACAGCAGCGAGCCGTACACGCCGCCGTTGCTGATGGTGAAGGTGCCGCCCGCCAGCTCGGACAGGTCGATCTTGTTGGCCTGCGCGCGCCGGCCGAAGTCGGCGATGACCTGCTCGACCTCGCCGAAGCCCAGCATCTCGGCATTGCGGATCACCGGGACCACCAGGCCCTTGCCGCCGCCGACGGCGATGCCGATGTCGCAGTAGTCGTGGTAGACGATCTCGTCGCCCCGCACCTGCGCGTTGAGCTCGGGCACCAGCTGCAGCGCCTCGACCGCCGCCTTCACGAAGAAGCTCATGAAGCCCAGTTTCACGCCGTAGCGGGCCTGGAAGGCCTCCTGGTGCTCGGCGCGCAGGGCCTTGGCGCGGCTCATGTCGATCTCGTTGAACGTGGTCAAGAGCGCGGCCGTCTGCTGCGACTGCACCAGGCGCTCGGCGATCTTGCGGCGGATGGGGCTCATGCGCACGGCGCGCTCGATGCGCTCGCCCGTGGGCCGCGGCGGCGGGGGCGGGGGCGGGGGCGCGGCGGCGGCGGGCGCCGGCGACGCCTGCGCGGGAGCCGCGGCGTTCAGCGCGTCCTCCTTCAGCACGCGGCCGCCGGGGCCGGTGCCGGCGACCTGGCCGGGCACGAGACCGCGCTCGCTCATCACGCGCTGGGCGGCGGGCATGACCACGGCGTCGGCCTTCGGCGCAGCGGGCGCGGCGGGGGCCGCAGGCGCAGCGGGCGCTGCAGGCGCCGCCGCCGTCGCCCCGGCCGCCGCCTCGGTGTCGATGCGTGCGAGCACGTCGCCCACCTTCAGCACGGCGCCGACCTCGGCCACGATCTCGACCACGACGCCGGCCGCGGGCGCCGGCACCTCGACCGTCGCCTTGTCCGACTCGAGCTCGATCACGGGCTCATCCAGCCCGACACCGTCGCCGGGCTGCTTCAGCCAGGCGCTGACCTGGACTTCGGTGATGGATTCCCCGAGGGCGGGGACGGTCACTTCGACCTTCATGGAGCGGCACTCCTTCGTGCGGGCTAGGTGCCCCAGGCACCCGTGATCAGCCCCGTTCCGTGTACCGGGCCGAACACCCGATCCATCAGCAGGGCCAGCTCGATCTTGTGGGCCGCGGCCGAGCCGGTGGCCGGGCTGGCGGCCTCGGGGCGGCAGGCGCCCAGCAGCGGGCGGCCCAGCAGCCGCTCGCCGAAGCGGTAGCGCAGGTACGGCCAGACGCCCATGTTGGCCGGCTCCTCCTGCACCCACAGGAACTCGGTGTCGTCGCCGTACTCCCGCACCGCGTGGATGAACGCGCTGCCCGGCAGCGGGTAGGGCTGCTCCAGGCGCAGGATGGCCACGTCGCCCCGGCCGCGGCGCGCGCGCTCGGCCACCAGGTCGAAGTAGATCTTGCCGCTGCACACCAGCACGCGCGTGACCTGCGCCGGATCGGGCGCCGTCGGGTCGGCCAGCACCGGCTGGAACGCGCCTTCGCACAGCTCGTCCAGGCTCGACGTGCAGTCGGGATGCCGCAGCAGGCTCTTGGGCGTCAGGATGACCAGCGGCTTGCGCCAGTGCCGCCACACCTGGCGCCGCAGCAGGTGGAACATCTGCGCCGGCGTGGTGGGGTAGGCGATCTGCAGGTTGTCTTCCGCGGCCAGGCTCAGGAAGCGCTCGAGGCGGGCGCTCGAGTGCTCGGGGCCCATGCCCTCCATGCCGTGGGGCAGCATCATGACCAGGCCCGACAGCATGCCCCACTTGCTCTCGCCGCTGGTGATGAACTGGTCGATGATGGGCTGGGCCACGTTGCTGAAGTCGCCGAACTGCGCCTCCCACATGACCAGCGCCTCGGGGTAGGTCAGGCTGTAGCCGTACTCGAAGGCCAGCACGCCCACCTCGGACAACGGGCTGTTGATGGTCACGACCGGCGCCTGGTCCGGCGCCAGGTGCTGCAGCGGCGCGTGCTCGGCGCCGGTCTTCACGTCGTGCAGCACCGAGTGGCGGTGGCTGAAGGTGCCGCGCTGGCAGTCCTGGCCGCTCAGGCGCACGGGATGGCCCTCACGGGCCAGGGTGCCGAAGGCCAGCTGCTCGGCTGCCGCCCAGTCGACGGGCTGCTCGCCGCGGGCGATGGCCGCGCGCTGCTCCAGCAGCCGCTCGATCTTCCTGTGCGGCGTGAAGCCGTCGGGCGTCCGCGCGATGGACTCGAGGATGGCCGTCAGCCGCTCGCGCGGCACGCCGGTGATGACCGGCGGACCGCCCGGCTCGGGGCCGCCCTGGTACTCCTTCCACACCGGGCCCAGCACGTGGCGCCGCTTGACCGGCTCCTTGGCCTCGCCGCGGGTCTCGCGCACCTCGTCGAGGATGCCCTGCAGCACCTGCCGCCGCTCGACGGCCATCGTCTCGGCCATCTCCATGGTGATGTGGCCCGACTTGGTCAGGCGCGCCAGGTAGCCGGCGCGCACCGTGGGCATGCGGCGGATGGCCTCGTACATCAGCGGCTGGGTGAAGGCCGGCTCGTCGGTCTCGTTGTGGCCGCGGCGGCGGTAGCAGTACATGTCGATGATGACGTCGCGCCGCCACTCGCGCCGGAAGTCCAGCGCCAGGCTGACGACCTGGGCCACGGCCTCGGGATCCTCGCCGTTCACGTGGAAGACCGGGGCCTGCAGCATCTTCGCCACGTCGGTGCAGTAGCGGGTCGAGCGCGCGTCCTCGGGGTCGGTGGTGAACCCGATCTGGTTGTTGATGACCACGTGCAGCGCGCCGCCCGACTCGTAGCCCTTCAGCTGCGACAGGTTCAGCGTCTCCTGCGTCACGCCCTGCCCGATGAACGAGGCGTCGCCGTGGATCAGGATGGCCATGGACTGCGCATGATCGACGTCGCCGATGCGGTCCTGCCGCGCGCGCACGCGCCCCAGCGCCACGGGGCTGACGAACTCCAGGTGCGACGGGTTGAAGCACAGCGACAGGTGCACCACGTCGCCCTGGCGCGTCGTCCAGTCGCTGTGGTGGCCCAGGTGGTACTTCACGTCGCCGTGGCCCAGGAACTGCTCGGGGTCGGCGTCCTCGAACTCGGCGAAGATCTTCCGCGGGTTCTTGCCCAGGATGTTCGCCAGCACGTTCAGCCGCCCGCGGTGGGCCATGCCGATGATGACCTTCTCGACGCCCTGCTGCCCGGCGTGCTCGACGGCCATGTCCAGCAGGGGGATGACGGTCTCGCCGCCCTCGAGGCTGAAGCGCTTCGCGCCGAGGTACTTGTTCTGGATGAACTCCTCGAAGTTCTCGGCGTCGATCAGCCGCTGCAGGATGCGCCGCTGCACCTCGGGGTGCAGCTCGACGCGGTTCTCGCCCGGCTCCATGCGGCCCTGCAGCCACTCGCGCACGCGCAGGTCGTCGATGTGCATGTACTGCACGCCGATGTACCGCGCGTAGGTGGCCTGCAGCCGGCGCAGGATCTCGCGCAGCGGCAGCATGTCGCCCGGGCTCAGGGTGCCGGCGGCGAACACGCGGTCGAGGTCGGCTTCGGTGAAGCCGTAGTAGTCGAGCGTCAGCTCGGGCGGCGGGGGCGGCGGGTCGGCCAGGGGGTTCAGCTTCGCCAGCCGGTGGCCCCGCACGCGGTAGTTGCGGACCAGCTGGTCGACCTTGTTCTGGTCGGCCAGGTCGCGCTCGCCGGCGTGCCCGGACAGGTGGTAGCCCGCGTCGGCGGGGGCGGCGCCGCCCTGGGTGGCGAACCAGGCGGCCCAGGCCGCGGGGACGCTGGCGGGATCCTGCTGCCACGCCTGCCACAGGCGGTCGGCGTACGACAGGCTCAACGTATTGGGATTGATGAAGTTATCGTTGCTCATGACCTCTGCCGCGCGTCCGGGCGCCGGGAGTGCCGGCGGCCCGGCCGGGCCGCCACGTCGGCCTAAAAGTATACTGTGTTGGTCAAGTTTTATCAAGTTCTTTGAAAATAATAGTCTTGTTCGTCGGCGGCGGCCAAGGGAAGAGGCCAAATGGATAATGTCTCGCGCCCGGAAGCGCGATGGAGCCATACTCAGTCGAGGGATCGAGTCCGAGCGGCAAGACATTCGACGGGACAAGCAATGCCGATTCCACTGAGCCGTGCCGCGCTGGTCGTCCTGCTCGCGATGGGTGGAGCCGGGCTGGCCAAAGCCCAGGATGCTACCCAAGGCGGCCCTGGCGAGCGCTTCGACGCCCCCGGGCTGTGGTTGCGCGCTTGCGGCGTGAAATTCACTGCGCCGTTTACCGTGCAATGCGATACCGCGGCGATCGTGGTCGACAGCAATCGCTTCGAGATCGCGTGGGACGATCGCCCCCCGAATCTGGTCATCGAAAGCGGGACCTACAATTCGGGTCATGTCTATGCCTATGTAGGTTCACGGCTCGCGGCAGTGCGGGATTCGCTGGGCATGGTTCCAGCCGATTCGCTGGAGGCCATCCTTGGCAAGGCAGACAGCCTGCTGGCTGCACTGCAGCTTCCGGCACTTGACATTACCGTGAACGAAAATTACGACGACGCGATCGTAATGCGGAACGGGATGCCGACTATGGTTCATTTTGCGATAGCACCAAATATCCCGATGCCGCGCGCCGAAGTCGTGCGCCGTGTCTATAGCGGGATTGTTGGAAACCTACAAGATGGACTCTGTGTCGTGTGGGGCGAGAACTACTTTGCGAGCTACACGCCATCACGCGCTGCGCGGTTGGACAGCGGAATCACAGCGTGGGAAAGCGACGTGAGCGGAAAGGACAGCCCGCAGGGGGAGGCTGGACTGCCGGATCAGTTTGGTGGCGAAATCGCGCCGCGCGAGCTTGCGCGCGACATTGCTCGATCGGCGAAAGACAACCGGTAGCGATCCCGGGTCGCACATCTGCGCTCTTGGGCAAGCCCGGCCGCGCATATCCCGGGGATGGTGTGCTCGCGGCATGACCCGACATGCGAACGAAAGGCCCCCATGCTCCGCGACCTGTTCCTGCTGCGCGACGACGTCGTCTTCCTGAATCACGGCTCGTTCGGCGCCTGCCCGCGCCCGGTGTTCGCCGAGTAC
This sequence comes from Candidatus Krumholzibacteriia bacterium, assembly GCA_035399525.1. Lineage (GTDB taxonomy): Bacteria > Krumholzibacteriota > Krumholzibacteriia > LZORAL124-64-63 > LZORAL124-64-63 > JACZKN01. The sequence goes on from DAOPJF010000003.1 coordinate 20,586, forward strand.
CAGCGCCTGCAGCGCGAGCTCGAGGCCGAGCCCGTCGACTTCCTGCACACCAGCCGCACCCTGCCCGACCGCCTGGCCGCCGCGCGCGCCCAGTTGGCAACGTTCCTGGGGGCCGAGCGCGACGAGATCGTCTTCGTGCCCAACGCCACCTTCGGCCTGAACGTCGCGGCGCGCTCGATCCGCCTGGACCCGGGCGACGAGGTGCTGACCACCGACCACGAGTACGGCGCCATGGACCGCAT
>DAOPJF010000004.1:0-20460 GCA_035399525.1 Candidatus Krumholzibacteriia bacterium
TTCGGCGCGCGCATCGCGTATCGCGTGGGCTTCGCGCTGGCGACGGGCGACCTGAGCTTCGCTGCCGCCAAGTGCTACGACCTCGAGGTCTGGGCCGCCGGCGTGCAGACCTGGCTCGAGGTCTCGTCGTGCAGCAACTTCACGGACTTCCAGGCGCGGCGCGCGGGCATCCGGTTCCGGGACGGCGAGCGCAAGGGATTCATCCACACGCTCAACGGCTCGGGCCTGGCCCTGCCGCGCATCCTCGTGGCGATCATGGAGAACTACCAGACCGGCGACGGCCGCATCCGCGTGCCGGACGTCCTCGTGCCCTACATGGGCGGCATGGAGCACATCGCCTGAGATGAGTGCGCGCGGCTGGCAGCGGGGATTCCCGGGGATGCGCAAGCGCCATCTCTTCAACATCTACCTGCTGCTCGGCAGCGTGAGCATCGTCGTGGCCACGACCGTGTTCACCATCCGCGTGGGCAAGAGCATCGAGCGCCAGAGCTACCTGACGACGCGCCTGTTCTCGGATCTCGCCAGCCGCCTGCTGCTGGCCCGCGAGGTCGACGAGCTGGTGCCGCTGATGGAGATCATCAACGAGATCGAGGTGCCGTTCGTCATCACGGACAACGGCGGCCGGCCCGTGCTGTGGAACGAGCCGGTCACCGGCGTGCCGCTGCCCGACTACGCGGTGCTGATGAACGCCGACCCGGCGCACCCGCAGAACCCGGCCATCGCCGAGATCCTGAGCATGTCGGCGGAATTCGACCAGGCGCAGGAGCCCTTCAGCATCAAGGGCCCCGACGGACAGCGCCTGGGCACCCTGCACTGGGGCCAGTCGGCCCTGAGCGTGCGCGTGCGCGTGATGCCGTACCTCGAGCTGATGATCATGGCCCTGTTCTTCCTGATCATGCTCTGGGCCCTGCAGAACCGGAAGAAGGCCGAGCAGACGGCGCTGTTCGCGGGCATGGCCAAGGAGACGGCGCACCAGCTGGGCACGCCGCTGACCTCGATCATGGGCTGGACCGCGCTGCTCGAGCAGCACGTCGACCCGAAGAGCGACCTGATGGTCGAGCTGAACCGCGACGTCGACCGGCTGGGCATGATCTCGGCCCGTTTCAGCCAGATCGGCTCGCTGCCCAAGCTCGAGGACACGGACCTGATGGCGGTGGTCGACGACACCATCGAGTACTTCCGCCGGCGGCTGCCCCACCTGGGAGGGCGCGTGCAGCTGCGGCGCGAGGGCACGTCCGCCGCGCCGGTGCGCTTCAACCGCGACCTGCTGGGCTGGGTGCTCGAGAACCTGATCAAGAACGGCATCGACGCCCTGGAGGACGGCAAGGGCACCATCACCGTGCGCGTCGAGGACCGGCGCGAGGACGGCGTGGCCCTGCACGTGGCCGACACCGGGCGGGGCATTCCCGCCGGCGTCGGGAACCGGATCTTCGAGCCGGGATTCACCACCAAGCAGCGCGGCTGGGGCATGGGCCTGGCGCTGGTCCGCCGCATCGTCGTCGAATACCACGGCGGGCGCATCCGCATCGCCGAGACCGGACCCGGCGGCACCACCATCACCGTCCTCCTGCCGGCGGCAGGGGCCTGACGCGAGGAGCCCGGCTTGGCCTTCCGCATACTCTGGGTCGACGACAACATCGAGGAGCTGCGCTCCCACGTCATGTACCTCGGCGGCAAGGGCTACGAGATCGACGGCGCCACCAACGGCCGCGACGCGATCGCCATGCTCGCCGAGAAGAACTACGACGCCATCCTGCTGGACGAGATGATGCCCGGCATGGGCGGGCTCGAGACCCTCGAGGAGATGCGCAAGGTCAACGCGCGCATCCCGGTGATCATGATCACCAAGAGCGAGGCCGAGGACCTGATGACCCGCGCCATCGGCAAGCGCATCGACGACTACCTGGTCAAGCCCGTCTCGCCGCTGCAGATCCTGTCGGCGCTGAAGCGCCAGCTCGAGGCGCGCAAGCTGACCGGCGAGACGGTCATGCGCGACTACATGGCCGGCTTCATGGCCGTCAGCGACCGCATCGGAACCGCGGCGACGCCCGCGGACTGGGAGAGCATCTACGTCGACCTCGTGTCCTGGGGCATGGACATCTTCCAGTACTCGGACCACGGCCTGCTGTCGACCCACGCCGACCAGATGAGCGCGGCGAACCTGGCGTTCGCCCGGTACGTACGGGCGAACTACCGCAAGTGGATCCGGGCCGACGGGGCGACCGGCGTGGGCGCGGCCGCCGCGGCCGGCGACGTGCCGCTGCTGAGCCCGCGCCTCTACGAGACCTGGATCGAGCCCGAGGTGCAGCGCAGCCGGCAGGTGTTCTGGATCCTCATCGACTGCATGCGCCTGGACCAGGTGCGCATGGTCGAGCCCCTGCTCGAGACCTTCTACCACGTCGAGCGGCGCAACTACTGGTCGATCCTGCCCACGGCCACGCCCTACGCCCGCAACGCGCTGTTCTCGGGCCTGTACCCGCTGGACATCGCCGAGGGCTATCCCCAGTGGTGGATCGGCGACCCCAACCACGAGGGCAGCCGCAACGCCCACGAGGCCGAGCTGCTCGACGCGCTGCTGCGGCGCCTGAAGAGCCCGGCCGCCGGCAGTTCGCGGTACTACAAGGTGTCCGACGCCCGCGACACCGACCACCTGCACCGCAACCTGGGCAGCATGGGCGACGTGCGCCTGGTGGCCGGCGTCTACAACTTCCTGGACATCATGGCCCACGGCCGCAGCCAGAACCGCATCCTCAAGGAGCTGGCGCCGGACGAGGCGGCGTTCCGCACGCTGATGCGCTCCTGGTTCGAGCACTCGAACCTGTGGGACGTCCTGCGCAGCCTCGCGCGGCGCGACTGCACGGTGATCCTGACCACCGACCACGGCTCGATGCTGTGCCAGAAGGCCGTGCAGATCCGCGGCAACCGCGACACCAGCAGCAACGTCCGCTACAAGTTCGGCGACAACCTCGGGGTGGACGAGGACAAGGTCCTCTTGATGAAGAACCCCGAGGAGTTCCGGCTGCCGCGGCAGAGCCCCATCGAGAACTACGCCGTCACCACCGAGAGCAACTACCTGGTCTACCCGACCAACTTCCACGAGTACGAGCGGCTCTACCGGGACAGCTTCCAGCACGGGGGCATCAGTCTCGAGGAGATGATCTGCCCGTTCATCGTGCTCAGGCCGAGGTAGCCCCGTGGAGGCCCACGTCATTCCCGCCGCCGCGGGTTTCCGCCGGCGGCTCACCGTGCGCGGCGCCGAGGCCACGTTCGCGCTGGGCGCCCGGGCCGCGGCGCTGGCCGCGGGCGGCGGCGCCATCGTGCTGCTGCACGGCCCGCTGGGCGCGGGCAAGACCTGCTTCTGCCAGGGTTTCTGCCGTGCGCTGGGGGCGGGCGACGAGGTGGTCTCGCCGACCTTCACGCTGGTGAACACCTACCCGGTGATGCCGGTCATCCACCACATCGACTTCTATCGCATCGAGCCGGGGCACGACCTGGACGACATCGGCGTGCCCGACCTGCTGGACGAGGCCGCCGACGGTCGGGCCGTGGTGCTGGCCGAGTGGCCGGGGCCGCTGCTGCCGGCGCTGGGCGCGCTGCCCCGCATCGAGCTGCTGGTGCTGCCGGGGACCGCGCCCGACGAACGCGTGTGGCACGCGCGCGGCGTGCCCGACCTGCCGGCCGACTGGGCGGCGCTGTTTCCCGAGGATGGAGCATGCTGAACCTCGCCATCGACACGGCCACCAACGCCGGGCGCTTCGCCCTGGCCGACGGCGATCGCGTGCTGGACTACCGCCCGGTCAACCTGCAGGGCAGTTGCTCGGACGCCCTGCTGCCCGTGGTCGAGGCGATGCTCGCGGACGCCGGCCGCACCCGGTCCGCGCTGACGGGGATCGGCGTGACCACCGGCCCGGGCAGCTTCACCGGCGTGCGCATCGGCGTGGCCACCGCCAAGGGCCTGGCCTGGGCGCTGGGGTGCGACCTGGTGGGCGTGACCACGCTCGAGGCCATGGCCGCGGCGCTGCTCGACGCCGCCGACCCGGCGGTGACCCTGGCGGTGCCGGTGCTCGACGCCCGGCGCGGCGAGGTGTACGCCGGCCTGTACCGGCGCACGGCCGGCGGTTGGGTCGAGGCGGTGGTCGCCGCCGGTGCGGCGACTCCCGATGCCTGGTGGGCGCGGCTGGCGGCGGTGCTGGCCGATCCCGGTGCGGCCGCCTGGGGCGGCGACGGCGCGGGGCTGCTGCTGCGCAAGGACGACGCGCTGCGGCCCGAACTCGCGTCCCGCGGCGTCCCGTCGCTGCGCGACTGGACGGCCGCCCACCCGGTGACCGCGCCGGTCCTGGCTGCGGCCATGGGGCGGACCGGTGCGGCCCTGCCGCGCATCCATCCCTTCGCGCTGGTGCCCACCTACATGCGGGCGAGCGATGCCGAGGTGGCCCGCCGCATCGACGTGACGCCGACGGCGCCCGATGCGGCGCCTGCCGACGCCCTGGGCGACGGTCCGGGGGAGACGGCGTGACGGGGGAGGGTGCCGCGATCCGCATCCGCGGTGCCGGTCCGCGCGACCTGGCCGCCGTCGCGCGCATCGAGCGGGCGAGCTTCGGCGACCCCTGGTCGGACGAGGCGCTGCTGGCCGAGCTGATCCCCGACCCCATGCGCCTGCCCCTGGTGGCCGAGCAGGACGGCCGGGTGTGCGGGTTCCTCATGGCCTGGCGCGTGGTGGACCAGCTGCACGTGCTGAACATCGCCGCCGCGCCCGACGTGCGCCGGGGCGGCGTGGGCACGGCGCTGCTGGCGGAGGCGGCGCGGCTGGCCGCGGCGTCGGGCCTGGTCGAGGTCACCCTCGAGGTGCGGGCGGGCAACGCCGGCGCCCGGGCCTTCTACCGCCGGCATGCCTTTGCCGAGGCGGGGTTGCGTCCCCGGTACTACTCGGACAACGGCGAGGACGCCGTGATCATGACCGCGGCCTGCGCCGCCATCCTGGCCGGGCTCTGAGCCGGCGGCGCCGGGACCCGAAAAAGGTTGTCCGGCGCGGCCGGAAACCGCTAACTTGGCGGATGCACGCATCCGAGGCGGGAGGCGACCGCGACCGCGTCGCCCCCGTCCACCGTTGCCTGAGGAGGACGCCGTGTCCTGGTTGAACCAGGCGGCCAAGGGCATCCAGGCCCTGACCAGCCAGAAGAAGGACATCCCGGACAACCTGTGGCGCAAGTGCCCCAAGTGCTCCGAGGTGCTATACCACCGCGAGCTCGACCGCAACCTCTGGGTGTGCGGTTCCTGCGGCTTTCACCTGCCCTTCACGACCGAGCAGTACATCGACCTGCTCTTCGACGAGGGCACCTGGATCGAGACCCACAAGGGCATCACCAGCACCGACGCCCTGGACTTCCGCGACTCCAAGCGCTACCGCGACCGCATCAAGGCCAGCATGACGTCCACCGGCAAGGAGGACGCCGTCGTCACCGGGCGCGCCGAGCTGGGCCGCCTGCCGGTGTCGGTGGCCATCATGGACTTCTCGTTCATGGGCGGCAGCATGGGCTCGGTGGTGGGCGAGAAGATCGCCCGCGCCCTGCTGGACGGCCTGCGCTACCGCGAGGCCACCATGGTGCTGTCGCGCAGCGGCGGCGCCCGCATGCAGGAGTCGCTGCTGTCGCTGATGCAGATGGCCAAGACCAGCGCGGTCATCGAGCGCCTGCGGCGCGAGGGCATCCCGTTCATCTCGGTGCTGACGAACCCGACCACCGGCGGCGTGACGGCCAGCTACGCCATGCTCGGCGACATCAACGTGGCCGAGCCCGGAGCCCTCATCGGCTTCGCGGGTCCGCGCGTGATCAAGCAGACCATCGGCGGCGACCTGCCCGAGGGCTTCCAGTCGTCCGAGTTCCTGGTCGAGCACGGCCAGGTCGACGTGATCGCCGAGCGGAAGAACCTCAAGCGGACCCTCGAGACGACCCTGCACTGGTTCGTCGACGGCCGGGACGTCTCGCTGCGGCGCCCCCCGCGGGGCTGACGCTCATGGGACTGGGCAGCCCCCGCCGGCCCGGCGCACCTGGCCGGGCCGCGTTCCCCGGCGAGCCCGGCGTCGGCGTCGACCTGCCGCCGCCGTTCGCCTCGGCCGATCCCGAGACCCGCTGGCTGTTCGCCCTGAACCGCTTCGGCATCCGGCCGGGCCTGCAGCGCGTCGAGGGCCTGCTGGCCGACCTCGGCCATCCCGAGCGCGGCCTGCGGGTCATCACCGTCGCCGGCACCAACGGCAAGGGCAGCACGACGCGCATCCTGGCGCACCTCGCGGGCGCTGCCGGCCTGAAGACCCTCACCTACACCAGCCCGCACCTGCTGTCGGTGCACGAGCGCATCCGCATCGACGACCGTGCCATCGACCCGGTCGAGTTCCGCGAGCGCGTGGCGGCCATCCGGCCCCTGGTGGAACGCCACGAGGCCAGCTGGTTCGAGGCCCTCACCGCGCTGATGGTGCGGGCGGCGGCCGACCACGGGGTCGAGCTGGTCTGCTGCGAAGCGGGCCTGGGCGGACGGCTCGACGCAAGCAATGCGCTGGAGGCCGAGGCGCTGCTGCTGACCTCGGTGGGGCTGGACCACCAGCACATCCTGGGCGAGACGCGATCGGCGATCATGGCCGAGAAGCTGGGGCTGCTCAAGCGCGGCGCACCGTTGTATGCCTCGGTGGACGACGAGCTGCGCGGGCAGGCTTTCGCCGCAGCCGTCACCGCCGGCAGCCCGCCCCACTTCCTGGACGAACTGGCGCGCTGGGACGACGCGCCCGGGCCCTGGGACCTGGCCCTGCGCGACCGCATCTTCGGCGGGCTGCCCGATCCCGGCGCCCCGGTGCTGCGCCGCAACCTCGCCCTGGCCCTGCTGGCCCTGGCCGACCTGGAGAACCGGGGGCGGGGGCCGCTGCTGCCGGCCGACCCGGCGGCGACGCTGGGGAATCTTTTCCTGCCGGGCCGGTACCAGCGCGTGCTGACGAACCCCGAGTGGATCTTCGACACCGCCCACAACGGCCAGGCCCTGCATGCGGCGCTGGGCACCTTCCTGGACCGGCATCCGCACGGCCGGCGCGTGCTGGTGTACGGCGCGATGCAGGACAAGGCGCCCGACCCCACGTTGGCGCCGCGGGTGCAGGCCTTCGACCGCGTCGTGGGCCTGCCCGTGTCGCTGCCGAGGTCGTGCACGCCGGACGACCTCGCCCTTCGGCTCGCGGGCTGGGGGCTGTCGCTCACGGCGTGGCCCGGCGGCCAGGCGGCGCCTGCCACCGTGGCGCCGAACGCCGCCGCGGCCCTGGCGGCGGCCGGGATCGGGCTCGAACCCGGCGACGCCGTGCTGGTGACCGGCAGCTGCTTCACCGTCGCCGAGAGCCTGTGGCTGCTCGGCGTGCGTGACCTGGACGAGACGCGCGTCCCCCGTTCCGCGGGCGACGCCCTGGCCGGCCTGACCGGCCGCTGATGGCCCGAGCGACAAAGGAGTGTCCGTGAGCGACCGCGTGATCCTGGGAGCCGACACCGGCGGGACAGCCGTGAAGTGGGTCGTGCTCGACGCCGCGGGTGCGCGGCGGGCCGCGGGCGAGGTGCCCACCGACCCGCGCGACTGCGCGGCGACGTTGCGGCGCCTGGCCGCCGCGGTGAGCGAGGCCGGCCACGCGCCGGCCGCCGTGGGCATGGCCTGCGCGGGCATCGTCGATCCGGACACCGGACGGCTGGGGCGTTCGCCCAACCTGCCCGGCTGGGAGAACAGCGACCTCGGCGGCGCCCTGCGCGCGGCGTTTCCCGGCCTGCCCAACGCGCTGGCTAACGACGTGAACGCCGGCCTGTACGGCGAGTACCGCGCCGGTGCGGGACGGGGGTGCCGCAGCCTGGTCATGCTCGCCCTGGGCACGGGGGTCGGCGGCGGCATCCTGGTGGACGGCCACCTGCTGGTGGGCGCCCATTGCGGCGCGGCGGAGCTGGGTCACATGGTGCTCGATCCCCATGGACCGCGCTGCACCTGCGGCAGCCACGGCTGCCTCGAGGCCTATGCCGGCAGCCGGGGGCTGCTGGGCGCGGCGCGTGCCCAGGCCGTGCCCGGGTCGGTCTTCGGCGACCTGGTGCGGGCGCGCGGCGAGGACCTGACCACGCGCGACCTCGCCTCGCTGGCCGAGGGCGGCGACGCGACCGCCCGCGCGATCTTCGCCGAGGCGGGACGCATGCTCGGCCTGGCCATCGGCAACCTCATCAACGCCATCGACCCCGAGCGGGTCATCGTCGGCGGCGGCGTGGCCCAGGCCGGCGAGCTGATCATGGGGCCCTGCCGGGCCGAGGCTCCGGGCTACGTGCTGGCCGAGGGCGCGCGGACCACGCCCATCGTGATGGCCGAGCTCGGTCCGGCCGCGGCAGCCGTCGGCGCCGCGTGGCTGGCCCGGGAGGCGGGTGCCGCCGCACGATGAGGCTGGGCCGACGGCAGGAACGAAGCGGACCACGCGCGCGGGCGGTCCCGCTCGCGGCGTCCCTGGCGGCCGCCGTGCTGCTGGCTGCCCTGGCCGGCCCGGGGGCGGCCGCGCCGCGCAACGGCTCGCGCGTGCAGGCCGAGCGCGGCGTCGACCGGTTCATCGACGGCGAGCGCGTCTCGTACCTCTACCGCAACGTCTTCATCGACCGGGACACCGTCACCGCGGCGGCCGACACGGGCATCGTCTACAACGACCGCGAGCGCTACGAGCTGTACGGCAACGTGCGCCTGACCGACCGGAATACGGTGCTGACCTGCCGCCGGGCGGTGTACACGGGCCGTGACGGTGCCGGCGACTTCTTCGGCGACGTGCGCGTGGTCGAGGGCGACAGCACGGGCCAGGTGGTGGGCACGGGGCGCCTGGGCGAGTCGCGCGGGCAGGGCCGGTTGATGCGCCTGATCGGCGACGCGCTGCTGGTGACCCCCGACTACACCGTGCGCGGCGACACGGTCGAGCGCGACCGCATGGCCGGCCGGGGCGAGGCCTACGGCCACGTGCAGATCATGGAGCCCGGCGCCCGCAACCTGGTCACCGGCGACCACGCCGTCTTTCTCGGCGACGAGGACGTGGCCGAGGTCGACCGCAACCCGGTGCTGACCAGCCGCGAGCAGTCGGGCGGGCCGCTGGTCTCCGAGGCCGGCCTCATGCGCTTCTACCGGCTCGAGGACCGGGTCGTCATGATCGACTCGGTGCGCATCCGCCAGGGCCAGACGCGCGCGACGGCGGACACGGCGGTGGCCTACGGCCGCGACCGCATGGTGCTGACCGGTTCGCCCCAGGTCTCGCGCGGCGGTCGCAGCACCATGTACGGCGACCGCATCGAGTTCCTGTACCGGGCCCGCCGCCTGCACCGCGTGGTGCTGACCGGTGCGGCCCGCATGGAGGACGCCACCCCCGACAGCCTGGCCTCGGTCTACGCGGGCCTGCCCGGCACGGACGTGCTCGAGGGCGACAGCATCTCGGTCGAGTTCGAGAACGACAAGATCGTGCGCACGGTCGTGGTGGGCCGGGCGCGCAGCCTGTACACGCCCGTCGACCTCGACGACGAGGTCGCGACCAACGACGTCAGCGGCGACACCATCGTCATCCACTTCCGCGACGAGAAGGTGCGGCGTGTCGACGTGCGCGGCAGCATGGCGGGCACGTACCGCTTCGCCCGGATCGCGGCCATGCGCGAGATGCTCGGCCGCTCGCGCCGCCTCTCGGACCTCATCGCCCGCACGCGCGGCGACTCCACGGGCACGGCCGGCGCCGACAGCCTGGCCGCGGCCGCCGCCGACTCGGCCGCCTACGCCCAGATCGACTCGCTGGCCCGCAGCCTCGGTTTCGTGCCGCCGGCCGCCGAGGTGCGGCATTCGCTGGTGGACTCGCTGCTGTCGGCCGCGCTCGACTCGCTGGCCGCCGCGGGCGCCGACACCTCGCGCGCGGGCCTGGACTTCCTGGCCAACGCCCAGGACGTCAAGTACAGCGGCGGCGAGGTCACCTTCGAGATGGCCGACCGGTCAATCGACATCCGCAAGGACGGCCGCCTCGAGTACGGGACCATGGTCCTGACGGCGCAGCACATCAACCTGGACACGCGCGAGCGCGAGCTCTACGCCGAGGGCGAGCCGCTGGTCGAGGACTCCGAGACCATCGCCGGCGAGCGCATGGGCTACAACTTCCGCCACAAGACGGGCGCCGTGGCCGACGGCGTGACCGCGATGGACAACTACTACTACGTCGGGGACGAGATCCGGCGCTTCGAGGACACCACGCTGAAGATCTGCGGCGGGCGCATGACCTCCTGCGACCTCGAGGAGCCCCACTACCACTTCTGGGCCGACAAGATGAAGATGCGCATGGACGACAAGGTCGTCGCCGCGCCCATCGTCATGCGCGTCGGGCACGTGCCGGTGTTCGCGCTGCCCTTCTACTACAAGAGCCTGAAGCAGGGGCGCCAGTCGGGCATCCTCTTCCCGTCCTTCGACTTCGGTTGGTCCAGCCGCGACGGGCGCTACATCCGCGACTTCGGCTACTACTGGGCGACCAACGAGTACACCGACTTCATCTTCGAGGGCGACTACAACGAGAACCAGGACCTGGGCTGGCGGGTCAGCAACCGGTACAACAAGCGGTACACCTTCCAGGGCGGCATCGACTACAGCCGCAAGATCGGCCTGGGGGACAGCGGCCTGCGCGAGTGGCAGCTGCGCTGGAACCACAACCAGCCGACGCTGCTGGACGACTACCAGTTCCGCGCCGACGTGCGCATGGCCTCGGCCACCCTGTCGAGCAACGACCTCTCGGGCAGCTCGAACCGTGACATCGTCAACGGCCAGCTGAAGTCCAGCGTATTCGTCAGCCGCAACTGGTCGTTCATGAGCGGCAGCCTGAACGCCGTGCGCGACGAGCGCACCAACGCCGGCGACGCCGATCCGGCCACGGACAACCTGATCTACACCATGACCCTGCCGTCGCTGTCGCTGAACTTCAAGCAGTTCACCCTGCTGCCGCAGCGCTCGGGCGCGGGGAAGGGCAGCTTCGCCGGCGACCTGCTGCGCAGCACGTATTTCTCGCAGGGCTACGCGCTGAACGCGTCGCGCACCGGGTACGAGGAACGAACGCTGCGCAACTACCAGGCCCAGGGCAGCTGGTCGCTGAGCATGCGGCCGCCGCGGGTCGGCATCTTCAACCTGAGCGCCTCGGCCAGCGCCTCGCAGGCCTGGCGGCGCGAGGAGCTGGACGGCCGGTCCTGGACCGCCGAGAGCGACACCTCCGGGCACTGGGATCCCCTGGCCCAGGTCACCGAACAGACCACGCCCAGCCTGAGCTTCGGCGCCAACGCCGGCACGACGCTGTACGGCCTGTTCCCGGTGCGGGTCGGGGCGCTGAGGGCCGTGCGCCATACGCTGCGTTTCACCACCGGCTGGTCGGTGCGTCCGGCGCTTCCCGGGCACCAGAGCTACGGCACGTCCTGGTCGTTCGGCCTGGGCAACCGCTTCGACGTGAAGTACGCGGCCACGGGAAGCGACTCGACGCTGACCGAGAAGAAGCTCGACGGCGTGATCGACTGGGACCTGAACACGAGCTACAACCCCAAGGCGCCCGAAGAGGCGCGCTGGAGCGACATCCGCAGCGGACTGACCATCCGCCCGGGCCAGGCCAACTACCTGAAGCTGCGCGTGAGCAACGTCATCGACCCCTACAAGCTGGCCCTCAAGTCGACCAACTTCACCTACAGCCTGGCCTTCAGCGGCAAGCTGGACACGGGGGCGGGCGAGCAGCCGGTGGAGGACCGCCGCAGCAGCGCCATCGACCGGCTCGGGCTGCCGGAGGCGGCGGCGGACTCGCTGGGCACCGGCGCCGTGCAGTACGACGAGTTCGGCGATCCCCTGCCGCCGGGGGGCGAGCCCTTCGCGGGCGAGGGCGACGCGTTCTACGACTACTACCAGCGCCCGGGCCGCCAGCAGGATCCGCGCGACCGCCCCGACCCGACCGAGGGCGGGCGCTACATCCCGTTCGACACCAGCTTCAACATGTCCTACAGCTACACCAACACGGCGACGACGAACCCCCGGCGCACCAGCGTGGGCGTGACCTTCCGCACGAACCTGACCCGCGACTGGGAATTCCGCTACAACGCCAGCTTCGACCTGGTGGCCGGCGCGGCCGTGCGCCAGCAGTACAGCCTCAACCGCAACCTCCACTGCTGGAAGCTCGAGTTCACCCGCACGATCAGCGAGGTCGACTCGTCGTTCGGCTTCCGGCTGTACCTCGCGTCGATCCCCGACCTGAAGTTCGCCCGCGGCCGCGAGGACTACATGGGGGCCCTCGGCGGCAGCGGCCTGGGCTTCTAGGATCCTGAAACCCGGTTTTCCGTTGACAGCGGCCGCGGCGGAACGGTTTGATCGGCCCAGCAAGGAGGTTCGTGCATGAACAAGACCGAACTGACGATCCTGGTGGCGGAGAAGGCCGGCCTCAGCAAGGCCGCGGCCAAGCGGGCGGTGGACGCCCTGTTCTCGACGGCCCCGCGCGAGGGCATCATCGCGACGGCGGTGGCCAAGGGCGACAAGGTGCAGATCACCGGCTTCGGCACCTTCGAGCGCCGCAGCCGCAAGATGCGCGAGGTTGCAATCCCCTGACCGGGGCGACGCTGACCATCCCGGCGGCCAAGTACCCGGCCTTCGTGGCGGGCAAGAGCCTCAAGGGCCGCGTCCAGAAGTAGCCCCGGAACCGCGGCGGGGGCGGTCGTGCGACCGTCCCCGGCGGCCCCTTGCCCCGGGGCTCCGGTGCGGGTATCATTGTCGGGAACCGCGGCGTCCCTGCGGGGTTACACGCCGCGATCGTTTTTTGCCGGAGCCCCCCGGGGCGCCGGCCGACGACGCAACTCCACGATCCGGAAGGACCGGAAGCATGACCAAGCGCGGGATCATCACGGGCCTGGCGGCGGTTGCCGCCCTGTGCGCCGTGGCGACCTTCACGTCCCACTCCGCCCGTGCGGAGGACGACAAGGCGGGTTGGAAGGACATCACCCTCGTCTACCACTCGGACGTGAAGGGCAAGATCGACCCCTGTGGGTGAAAATCCCATCAGCGTGGCGGGTTGGCCCGGAGGGCCACCTTTTTCGACAACCTGTGGGCCGAGAACCGGGCGGTGCTGACCGTCGACGGCGGCGACCTTTTCGGTCAGCGCACGCGCGACGACGAGCACCAGACCGAGTTCCTGTGCGAGGCGACCGCCGATTTCGGCTACGACGGCATCGGCCTGGGCGAGTTCGACCTGAACTACGGCGAGGAATTCCTGCACCGGATGATGGAGCAGTACCACCTCCCGTTCACGTCGGCCAACGTCCGGGACACGACCGGTGCGCTCGTCGTGCCCGAGTTCCTGGTGGTCGAGCGCGGCGGCATCCGGTTCGGTCTCGTCAGCGTGCTGGATCCGGCGCAGCGCATCATGACGCTCACCGGCGAGGAGGGCCGCTACGTGGTCGCCGATCCGGTGCAGACGCTGCGCGAGGTCATCCCGCGCATCCGGCAGCAGGCCCAGACCATCGTGCTGCTGGGGCACCTGGGCGACACCACCACCGAGACGGTGATCCGCGAGGTCAAGGGCATCGACATCGCCGTCATCGGCCACACGTTCCGCAACCTCACGGCCGAGCGCGTGATCGACGACACGATCCTGCTGGGCTCGGGCTACGAGGGCCGGTTCATCGGCCGCGCCGACCTGTTCGTGCGCGGCACCGACGGCAAGGTCATGGCCGTGCAGGTCAAGACCACCGACTTCGACGACAAGATCCCGGACAACCCTGAGATGGCCGAGAAGATCGCGGCCTACAAGAAGGACCTGCAGGAGTTCAAGGAAGCGAAGCGGTCGGCCTACCCGCGCGCGTTCGGGTCGGAGAAGGAGGAGTTCCTCGCCGACCGTTCGTGCATGGGCTGCCACCGCGAAGCTTGGGACGCCTACGCGTCTTCGGCCCACTACCAGGCCTTCGGCACCCTGCGCAAGCAGGGCCAGACCGACGAGCCCGAGTGCCTGAGCTGCCACACGACCGGCTACCAGTACAAGAACGGCTACGCCGACGAGGCGCCGTTCAACCGGCTGATCAACGTCCAGTGCGAGGCCTGCCACGGCTACGGTACGGAGCACGACCGCGGCGGCGCCTGGAAGGCGCAGGCCAAGGACTCGTGCGTGGCCTGCCACGACCAGAAGAACAGCCCGAACTTCGACTATGCGACCTACTGGGAGAAGATCAAGCACTAGCGGTCGCGGCTTCCCGCGGCGATGCGGCCGGCGCGTGGCGCCGGCCGCGTTGCTGTTGTCCGTCGTCGTCGTGCTCGCACCCGGCGCGGCGCGGGCGCTGGACCTGCTGACCCTCTGGCAGCAGCCCGAGCTGCCGCTGCGCCTGGAGGCGGGCGCCTGGGCCGATTACCGCACCCAGGTCATGGCCGGCGGGCGCCGCGAGTCGGGCGCCACCCGCATCGCCTGCCTGGGCCGCGCCGGCGGGGGCGACGACGCGTCATGGATCCTCGAGCTCGTGCCCCTGGCCGAGACCGACCCCGGCGTGCTGGTGCCCGTGCCGGGCGAGGGCGTGCGCCTGGAGGTGGCCCCGTCCATCCTCGACCGCAAGGGCGAGCTGCTGGACCACGTCCGCACCGCCCGCCGCCTGGCCGACGGCCGCTGGGAGGCCTATGACCGGGCGGCCCTGCGGGCCGACCCTCTGCTGTCGTCGTCCCTGGAGCAGGGCTTCCTGGCCGACGAGGTGCGGCGCGACCCGGCCACCACCCGCGTGGTCCAGGGCCGCGAGCTGCTCTGCGACCAGTTCGTGCTGGCGGCGGCCGACACCCAGGCGGCCGACCTGCCCGCCGGAAGGATGATCCAGGTCTCGACCCGCGAGATCGCCGCGGCCGTCTCGGCGGAAGTGCCTTTCCTGGGGCTGACCTACGCCGCCGAGCGGACCCGGGCCGAGTCCCGCCTCGACCCGCCCAGCCGCCGCTTCAAGGCCCCGGCGCCCCAGGTCAGGGTCGAGATTCTCGAGCTCGTGGCCTTCGGCACGGACGCCCGGCCCCTGCTGGGCGGGGCGGATTGACCCGGCCCCGCCGGCCGTGCTACACTTAATCCATGTTGTCCAGTGAATTGCGCGAATTCCGCGCCCAGGCCCACGACTACCTGCTGCGGCAGGAGACGCCGCTGCCGACCCAGGCCGTTGCCCGCTGCCTGTTCGGCGCGCGCCGCCATGAGATGCCCGAGACCCAGGTGGTCGTGCGGGCCCTCCTGTCGTCGGATGACCGCTTCGTGCAGACCCACGACGGCTGCTGGTCGGTGATCGGCGCGCCGGCGATGGCGCGCCTGCTGGACCAGGCCGTGTTCGCGGTCGTGGACCTCGAGACCACCGGCAGCGTGATCGGCGTCGACGAGATCATCGAGATCGGCGTCGTCCTGGTGCAGGGCGGACGGCTGCTGCGCCGGTACGAGACGCTGATCTGGACCGACCGCACCATCCCGCCCTGGGTCGCGCGCCTGACGGGCATCGGCAATGCCGACCTGGAGGGTGCGCCCACGTTCTCGGACGTGGCCGAGGAGCTGACCGCGCTGCTGGACGGCTGCGTGTTCGTGGCCCACGACATCCGCTTCGACCTGCCGTTCCTGCGCTGGGAATTCGGCCGGCGCGGCGTGGCGCGGCCTGCGGTGACCGGCCTGTGCACCCTGCAGCTGTCGCGCGACCTGTGGCCCGACCTCGAGAGCCGCAGCCTGCCCGACCTCGCGCGGCGCTTCGGCGTGATGCACGAGAATCCGCACCGCGCCTCGGACGACGCCGCCGCCACGGCGGGCGTCCTGCTGGCTGCGTTGTCCACCGCGCAGGAGCGCGGCCTCGTCGAACTCGCGGAGCTCTATCGCCTTTCCGCGGTCTCGCCCGTCGTGTCGGACCTGTCCGCGCGCGCGGCCGAGTCCTGACCGGCGCCCGCCGATCGATCAATCCGCCCGACTGCGCAAAAACCGGACCGCGCAGGTTGACGCGATCGCACGCGTCAAGTAATATGCGGCGCATATTCCGGTTGCGGCTGCCGGCGCCCCAGGCGTTCCCACCGCGCCCCGACCGGGACAGCCCCAAGCCAAGGAGGAGCCGATGGCTGTGCTCAAGGAAGACCATGTCCTCGTCCGCGACGAAAGCTTCGTGAAGTACGAACGCCTGCTGAGCAAGGCGGAAGTCGAGGGTCGCATCGACGGCCCGAACAAGTGCCTCGTGTGCGGCATGCGCTACCTCAGCAAGCAGGATGCCGACGAGTGCTGCCGGATCGTGCCCTGAACGCGCGGCGACGACGGCCGGCACCGGAGACGACGTGAAAGCCAGGCAATTCTGCTCCGTCTGCAAGCAATGGCTGGACATGGAAGTCGTCCCCACCGGCGACGGTGACGAGGACGATGGTGTCATCTGGTTCCGCTGTCCCCAGTGCCAGGGCTTCCTGCCC
Source organism: Candidatus Krumholzibacteriia bacterium (assembly GCA_035399525.1). Taxonomy (GTDB): domain Bacteria; phylum Krumholzibacteriota; class Krumholzibacteriia; order LZORAL124-64-63; family LZORAL124-64-63; genus JACZKN01. Next base: position 16,450 of record DAOPJF010000004.1, read on the forward strand.
AAGCTCGGTGGTGTCGATGCGCGCCCCTCCGCCGCGGACGAGGCGGCCCTGCCCGAGTCCCCGCAGGATGCCGGCGACAAGGACGACGCCGGCGGCGACCTGCCCTGGGACAGCCCCGCCGCGATGATGGCCGCGCGCACCGCCGGTGCCGACGAGACCGACGCCGTGCTCGAGGCCGGCAAGCGGCGCCGTGCGACGCCGGCCCGCAGGCGCCCCGTGGCGGACGACGATGATGACGACGCCGAGGACGAGACCGACGACGGCGACCTGGCGCTGCTGGACGACGACGACGAGGACGCGGGCGCCGCGGACGAAGGCGCCGGGGGCGGGGGCGATCCCCTGGCCGAGTACGCCGCGCTGCTGGCGGCAGCCGATTCGGCCGCTGCGGCGCCCTACCGTCCCACCGGGACCTACGAGGTCGGGCAGTGCGTGCACCACCTGGCGTGGGACGACTGCGGCGTCGTCGTGGCGAAGGAGGCGCTGCCCGGCGGACGGCAGGTCATCAAGTGCTACTTCGCCGAAGCCGGCGTCGTGCGGCTGATCGTCGGGGCGCCGGAGTGAACCTGCGCCGGTTGGTGGCCGCCGCGGCGGTCGGCCTGGCCGGCCTGCCTGCGGTAGCCCTGGGTCAGTTGCCCCATCTCGATCCGCTTCCCTGGTACGCAGCCTCGGACTCGACCTCGCGCCTGGCCCTGGAGATCCAGCTCGACCGCTCCCTCGACAAGACCACCGACTGGGCCGCCAACCGCGTGATGCTGACGGTGACGCTGCCGGCGGGCGAGCGGGCGGCGTGGTTCGTGCGCATGCCCTACGTCAGCTTCGACACGGGGGGGCTCGGCGCGCTCGAACGCTGGCCGGATGCCGCGGGCGACGAGGCGCCGGCCGACTGGCCGGGCAGCGCGCGGCTTGACGGTTTCGGCCAGATCGAGGTGGGCGCGACCACCGACCTGCGGCTGCCCCTGCTGGGGCGGTCGGGGCTGGGCCTGGCGTTGGGCCTGCCCACCGGCCAGAACAGCGTCTACCCCTGGTCCTCCACCAGCATGCCGATGCGGTTGCAGCTCAGGCGCGACGTCGCGCCGGGCGGCGACGCGCACCTGTGGCTCGGCGGCGGCCTGCTGATGCACGCCGACGCCACCGGCGAGGTGCTCGGGCCCGGGGCCTTCCCCGGCGGCTGGCAGCTCGATGCCCAGTGGGTCCTGGTGCGCGGGCACGGTTCGGCCTGGCGCGCGGGGGCCACCTGGGAGCAGCGCGAGGGGCGGACCTCGCTGCTGGCGGCCGTCGAGCGGCGGTTCGCCTGGACGCGCGAGGCGTCGTTCGGCGTCCGGGCGGCCCGCGAGTTCGCCGGCGCCGCCGACCGCCCCGCACAGTGGATCCTGGCCCTGGTCTGGCGCTTCGACCGCAGCGCCAGCCAGTCGAGCGTCTCGGCGCCCCGTCCGTGAATTCTGCGGCATCGTCCGCCCCTCCCGGTTGCGATTCGCCCTCTTCGGGGTCGCCGACCGCCGCGACCGCCCGGCGTGGCGGTCGTCCCCCCGGTTCCCCAGCGTTCCCCGGTGCGGCGTGGGGCGGCGGGTCCTGCCCGGTGGCGGAGGGGCGGCGGACAGGCCTGCAACAGGGCATATCCCTTGCGGTTGGACTGCTGCCGGCGCGGACTGGACCGCGCTGCGGAAAGGACGACCGTGCCGCACGTCGTGATCATGGGCCCCGGCCTGCCTCCGGAGGATCTCCGCCCGCGCCTGGCGCGGTGGGGGATGACCTCGGCCGGCGCCGAGCACGTCGCAGGTGGCAGCCTGCCGACGGTCCACGACTGTGATGCGGTGCTCTGGTTCGGGGAGTCGCCGTCGGCCGCGGCGGACGCGGGCGGCTTGCCTGCCGCGCCCGTGCTGCTGGTGGCCGACGGCGACGCACCCACCTGGTCGTGGCGCACGGTGCCGGCGCGCAAGACCGCGACCGACGCGCTGCGCCGCAGCCTCGAGGCGTGCTTCGCGCGGGCCCGCGAACTGCGCGAGCTGGCGTCGGGCGAGCCCCTGCGCCTGGCCTACCGGGATTTCCTGGGACACGAGCTGCGGACCCCGCTGACGGCGCTGCGCACCGCGCTCGAGGAGATCGCGGCCGCCCCCGACGACGCCGGGCCGCTGCCTGGCATCGCCCTGCGCAACGTCGAGCGTCTGCAGCAGGTGATCGAGTGGAGCCACGACGTGCTGGCCCTGGCCGGCCTGCCCGAAGCCGTGGCCGCCCCGTTGCTGGCGTCGCTCGTGGCCGAGGCTCCGTGGATCGTCGAGCCCGACGCCGAGCCCGCCTCGGCCTGACCCATCCCGCCCGGCGAAGCCTGCCGTTTGCGCCGCGCCCCGCGGCGTGTATCATGCCCTTGCACCTTGGCATCGACCCGGAAGGATCCCGATGGCCGGTCCCGGCTCAGACCTGCCCCGGGACGACGAGCGCGCGCTCGCCGTCGCCGGGGTCGTCCACGACGTCAACCAGATGCTGACCGTCATCGGCGGACGGGTCGAGCTCCTGCGCCTGCGCGGCACCCTCATGCCCGGTGACCTGGACGCCATCGCGCTCGCGGCCCGCGATGCCGCCGCGATGCTGCGGCGCCTGACGGCGGGGCCGGCCGATCGCGGCATGCCCGCGGCCGAGATCGGACCGTGCCTGGAGGCCGCGGCCCTGGTGCACCAACCGCGGGGCGAGGACTGGTCCGGCCGCTGGTCGCTGGCGATCGAGGCCGCCCCGCAGCTGGCGGTCGCGGTGCCGGCGCAGGTCGTGCGCGAGGTCGTCGGCAACCTGGTGGCCAACGCCGTCGAGGCCATGGCCGGGGGCGGCCGCCTGGTGCTGCGCGCCGCGGCGGCCGGCGGTCGCGTGACGGTCGAGGTCGCGGACAACGGTCCCGGCCTGCCGGCGGATCAGCGGGAACGGATCTTCGCAGCGGGGTTTTCGGCGCACGGCGGGGCGGGGCGCGGCATCGGCCTGGCCGCCAGCCGCCAGCTGCTGGCGGCGTGGGGCGGCACCCTTGCCTGCGTCGAGCAGGATGCCCCCGGCGCGACCTTCGTGCTGGACCTGCCGCGTGCCGGTGACGCCGCCGGGCTCGCGGACGCGGTCGGTGAGGACCGGTTGCCCGAGCCGGTGCTCGTGGTGGACGACGAACCCGCGGTGCGGGACGTGCTGCTGGAGGTCCTCGGTGCGTGGGGCCTGCGCGCGGCGGCGGTCGCCGACACCGAGGCCGCGCGGGCGGCGTGGCTGGCGGGCCGGCATCCGCTCGTACTGGTCGACCAGACGCTGCCGGGCGTGCCGGGACTCGAGTTGGCCGACTGGTTGCGCCAGCGGCCCGACCGGCCGGCGGTGGTCCTGATGACCGGTGTGGACCGGGCGCACGCCCTGCCGGCGGATGCGGCCGGCCGTTGCGATGCCGTCATGGCGAAACCCCTGGATTTTCCTGCCCTGCGCGGCCTGCTGGCCCGGGCGGTGGCGGCGGCCCGCCTGGCGGCGGCCGAGGAAGGAACCCGATGAGCTTCGCGCGTGGAACGAGGGTGGCCTGCGCCGTCCTGGTGCTTGCCGCCGCACCGGCGGCGGCCCAGGTGGGGCGCGTGGCCGACCTGGCGGTCGTCATGGGCGACACCCTGGCCCTGCCGGGGCCCGGTGCGGTGACGGGCATCACGCACGCCGGCGGCGACACGCTGGCCGTGCTGCTGGACGTGCCCGGCGACATCAGCGATTCGCGCCGCCGCGAGGTCCACCTGCGCCTGTTCGACGGCGGCGGCGTCCTGCTGCACGACGAGGACATGACCGGCGTGCTCGACCGTGCGCTGGCCTGGGACGGCAAGGCGTTCTTCGCCGCCGGCGATGCGCCCGACGGCAGCTCGATCCTCTACCGCATCGAGCCCGACAGCCTCGGCGCGCTGGTGGTGCGCAAGGCCTACACCGCGCCGGGTCACCGGCCCATGGGCCTGGCGTTCGACGGTCGCTACCTGTGGCTCAGCGATCGCGACTCGGGCCGGCTCGACCGCTTCGATCCCGAGG
>DAOPJF010000005.1:0-20320 GCA_035399525.1 Candidatus Krumholzibacteriia bacterium
ATTGAGAGGGGAATCCCATGACCAAGCGTCTCGCCGTCGCGCTGGCCGTGCTGCTGGCCGCCGCTGCCTGCTTCGCCCAGTCCGCCGAGCCCGATCCCGCCGCCGTGCAGGAGGCCTGGCTGAAGGCCGGCACCCCGGGTCCCTTCCAGGCCTTCCTGGCCGACAAGACCGGCACCTGGACGGTGGCCGGCAAGAGCTGGAGCGCCCCCGGCGCCGAGCCCGAGCTGAGCGAGAGCACCACCACGGCCGAGATGATCCTCGGCGGCCGCGTCCTCTCCGAGACGATGCGCGGCACCAACATGGGCATGCCCTTCGAGGGCATGGGCCTGACCGCCTACGACAACGCCACCGGCACCGTGACCTCGACCTGGTCGGACAACATGAGCACCGGCATCATGGTCCTGACCGGCGCCTGGGCGAAGCCCGGCGACCCGCTGGTGCTGACCGGCACCATGCACGACCCGTTCAGCGGCGCCGACATGCCCGTGCGCACGGTCACGACCTTCATCAGCCACGACGAGCAGCTGTTCGAGTTCTTCGTGGCGGGCGAGGGGATGGGCGAAATGAAGATGATGGAGCTGCGGTACACCCGCCAGCCGTAGCCGCCCGGCAAGCAGACGAAGGCCCCGGCGATGCTTAGCGCAAGCGATGCGCTTCGCCGGGGCCTTCGTCTGCCTGCCGGGCGGCTACGGCTGGCGGTCCACCGCAGCTGCGGGACGGAGCGCCGCACTTCTTCCCCGCGCGGAGCGCGTGCAGGTCGAGTGGGGCGCAGGGGGCATAGGCACATGACAGGGCCGGCGAGGCGCATCGCTTGCGTTAAGCCCCGCCGGCCCTGTCATGTGCCTATGCCCCGTCCGGCCTACTTGGCCTGCACGAGCTCCACCTCGATGGCAACGGCCACGTCGTTCCCCAGCACGAGCCCCCCGGTCTCGAGCGCCTTGTTGTAGGTCAGCCCGAAGTCCTGGCGGTCGATGGTGCCCGAGGCGCTGAAGCCGGCGCGGCGGTAGCCCCAGGGATCGTCCATGACGCCCGCGTACTCCAGGTCCAGTTCGACCGGCTTCGTCACGCCGTGCATGGTCAGCTCGCCCTTCAGCTTGCCTTCGCTGCCGTCCATGGTCACGCCCGTCGAACGGAACGTGATGGTGGGATAGGTGGCGGCGTCGAAGAAGTCGGGGTTCAGCAGGTGGTCGTCGCGGTCCCGGTTGCCGGTGTCGATGGAGGCGACCTGGATGACGACCTCGACCGCCAGGCTCGTCGGGACGGCCGGATCGCCGGTGACGGTGCCCTCGAAGGCGTTGAACGAGCCCTTCACCTTGCTGACGGTCATGTGCCGGATGGAGAAGCCGACGCTGCTGTGGGCCTGGTCCAGCTGCCAGTCGGCAGCCGCCGCGGGCAGGGCGGCCAGGACGGTGGCGCTGATGGCCAGGACGGCGAACAGGGTCCTCTTGATGGTCTTCATGGCTGGTGCTCCTTGCGAACCGGGCCCCGCCTTGCGGACGGGGCCCGGAATGGTGGTCGTCACGGGAAGGATCAGGCGTTCTGGAGAGCGGCGGCGATGCGCTGCTCGTTCAAGCCGACCCAGAAGGCCTCGACGCCGGCCAGCATCTCGCGGCCGCCCTTGAGGAACTTCTCCTCGTCGAAGCCCTCGTCGAAGTACAGCTCCTCGAGCTCGTCCATGACGTGCGCGGCGTGCTGCTCCTCGATGCGGTCGTGCCAGGTGAAGAAGGCCAGGGGCAGGTCGGGCTGCTCGCGGCGCTTGAAGGCCTCGAGGCCGGCCACGAGCTGCTTCCAGAAGCCGGCGGCGGCCCAGTTCTCGACCGCGAAGCTGGCGCCCTCGGCGATGTTCGGGTCCTCGTTGCCGTAGATGGAGGCCAGTTGGTCGCAGAAGAACAGCGTGGCGGGCGTGCCGTGGCGGCGCTTGCCCATGTCGCCGAAGCCCAGGCCCAGCTTCTCGCCCATGCGCAGCAGCCACTCGAAGTGGGCCGCCCGGAATCGGAACGTGCCGCCGTCGACGGTGCCCTCGACCGAGACGATGTCCGGATCGCCCTCGCGGTCGGTGTCGCTGACGGCGCCGAGGCTGGCGCCGGGCTTGTTGAAGATGACGCCGATCTCGTTGGCCAGGATCTCCTTCGAGGCGCGCATGCCCTCGAGCGAGCCGGCGTTGATGGTCTTCAGCAGCTGGGCGATCAGGAACAGGTTCGAGAACACCGAGAACTGCACCACGAAGTGGCGCACGTTCTCGCGGGTGGCCTCGCCCTTGGCGAACCAGGCGCAGTAGCGGTTGTCGGTGATCACGCGGTGGGTCATCAGCTCGTCGTTGCACCGCTGCACGAAGGCGGTGAACCGTTCGGCCTGGGCGGCGGTGATGTCTCCCTTGTCGACCAGCGCACCGATGCGGTCGGATACTGTCAGCGGCATCGAGGACCTCCCGTCGGATCTTGTCGGGGTGGATGGAATGGGTGGCCGCCCCCGGCGGGCCAATGGGTCCAGGATATCAGCAGTCCCGGAAAACCGCACCATTTCAGTTAGGGTTTTCGGGCCCTGCAACCGGCGGGCGGGCTCCTGCGTCCTTGCGCAGAACGCGCGCTGTCAACAAGGCGTCGAAGGAGGACACGATGGCGGGAACCGGTCGCAAGTGGTTGAAGGGATGCGGGATAAGTTGCGGGGTGATCGTCCTTCTGAACGTGGTGGGCTGGATCGTCGCCGGCCTGTTCCTGACGCGGCCGTTCACCGCCGCCGTCTCGAGCCAGGACGCGTTGGACAAGGCCTTCGGTCCGCGCGAGGCCTGGGTGCCGCCCGCCGACGGTCCGACGGCCGCCCGGCTGGAGGTCTTCATCGCCGTGCGCACGGACCTGGACGCCCAGTGCGCGCATTTCCGTGACCTGCACGGCCGCTTCGCCGCCATGGACGAACTCGACAAGCAGGGCGACGTCTCGGCCGGCGAGGCCCTGAAGGCCGTGGCTCCGCTCATGGGCTCGGTCCTGGGCATGGCCGGCGACATCGGGCGCTACCTCGACGCCCGCAACCAGGCGCTGCTGGACCACGGCATGGGCCTGGGCGAGTACATCTGGATCTACGTGCTGGCCTACAACGCCTGGCTGGGGCACGAGCCCAACATCGACTTCGGCGACGGGGGGCGCGAGGGCGAGTACGACCCGACCGACCGCACGGTCCTGGCGACCCTGATCGAGGCCCACGCCGGCGCCCTCGAGGCGGCCGGCCGCGCCGACGAGGCGGCGGCCTGGCGGGCCGAGGCCGGGCGGATCGGGGACACGCCCAGCGGGGTCCCGTTCGCGCGGGACGGGGTGCCCGCGGACCTCGCAGCACGTTTCGAGCCGTACCGGGACGCCCTGGAGGCGGTCTACTGCGAGGCCACCGGCAGCCTCGAGCTCGGGCGCATCCGTCAGAAGGGCCTCAGCTTCCACGGCGACTAGCACCACGGGCGGCCTTGGCGGCGGGGCGGATCGGGGTTATCCTGCCCCGATGCCCGCCCCGTGCCGGGGCGGCGGGAACCAAGGGGTCACCGTTGCAGCGCGTCGCCATCCTCTCGGACATCCACAGCAACCTGCAGGCGCTCAGGACCGTGCTGGCCCGGGCCGAGCAGCTGGACTGCGACACCATCCTCTGCCTGGGGGACATCGTCGGCTACGGCGCGCGGCCCTCGGAGTGCCTCGAGCTGATGCGCAGCCTCGACGCCGTCTGCGTGCAGGGCAACCACGACGCCCTGGTGTCGGATTCGTCCCAGGACCTGGGCTTCAACCCCCGCTCGCTGGCGGCCGTGGCCCACAACCGGCGGCTGCTGACCGCGGAGCAGCTGGCCTGGCTGGGCGCCCTGCCCACCCGGCGCGAGCTGACCGACGGCACGGTGCTGTCCCACGGATCGCCCGACGACCGCGACCGCTACCTGCTGGCGGGCATCGACCTGGACCGCGAGGTCGAGGAGCAGGAGCGCCGGCACGGCCCGGGCCTGACCTTCTTCGGCCACACGCACCTGCCCGTGTGCCACCAGGGCGGCGAACTTCGGCCCCAGGGACCGGGCACCATCGAGCTGGCGCCGTCGCGCCGCGTCCTGGTCAACCCCGGCAGCGTGGGGCAGCCGCGCGACGGCGACCCTCGGGCCGCCTTCGTCTTGTGGGACCGGCCGGCCGGCCGGCTGGTCTTCGAGCGCCTCGACTACGACATCGAGGCCGCCCGGGCCGAGATCCTCGCCGCGGGCCTCCCCGAGCGCCTGGGCGACCGCCTGCGCCTCGGTCGCTGAACTGCGCATCTTCGCGATTTTTCCGGGATAAAGCGCTTTCAGTGTCCTATATTCCTCCCGTGACACCGGATCCGGGCGGCCGCCGGCCGCCGCAGCGTGGAACGCCCCCCGACGCGGGGCGAGGAGGAAGACCGACATGGCCATCGAGACCACCCGCGAGATGGTGAGCAAGGTTTACGAGACGTCGCGCCGCAACCTCCAGGTCGTGCGCGAGCGCCTGGGCCGCCCGCTGACCCTGGCCGAGAAGATCGTGCTGGGCCACCTTTCGGACCCCGCCGGGCAGACCCTGGGCCGCGGCGAGGCCACCCTCGGCCTGCGCCCCGACCGCGTGGCGATGCAGGACGCGACGGCGCAGATGGCCATCCTGCAGTTCATGCAGGCGGGCCGCGACGAGGCCGCCGTGCCCTCGACCGTGCACTGCGACCACCTGCTGCTGGCCCACAAGGGCGCCGACTACGACAAGATGCACGCGCTGGACGTGAACAAGGAGGTCTACGACTTCCTGAGCTCGGCGGCCGCGCGGTACAGGATGGGCTTCTGGAAGCCGGGCTCGGGCATCATCCACCAGGTGGTGCTGGAGAACTACGCGTTCCCCGGCGGCATGATCATCGGCACCGACAGCCACACCCCCAACGCCGGCGGCCTGGGCATGATCGCCTGCGGCGTGGGCGGCGCCGACGCCGTGGACGTCATGGTGGGCATGGACTGGGAAGTGAAGCACCCGAAGCTGATCGGCGTGAAGCTGACCGGCAAGCCCAACGGCTGGACCGCGCCCAAGGACGTCATCCTCAAGCTGTGCGGCATCCTGACGGTCAAGGGCGGCACCAACGCCATCGTCGAGTACTTCGGCGAGGGCGCCGCGGCCCTCAGCTGCACCGGCAAGGCCACCATCACCAACATGGGCGCCGAGCTGGGCGCGACCACCAGCGTGTTCCCCTACGACGCGAGCATGGCCCGCTACCTGAAGGCCACCCGCCGCGCCGACCTGGCCGAGCTGGCCGACGCCAACCGGGACCTGCTGACGGCCGACCCCGAGGTGCTGGCCGACCCGGGCAAGTACTACGACCGGCTGGTGGAGATCGACCTGTCGACCCTCGAGCCCCACGTCGTGGGCCCGCACACGCCCGACCTGGCCCGCCCCGTGTCGCGCATGGGCGCCGACGCCGAGGCCAACGGCTACCCGATCAACATCTCCGCCGCGCTGATCGGCAGCTGCACCAACAGCAGCTACGAGGACATCGGCCGCGCGGTGGACGTGGCGCGCCAGGCCAAGGCCAAGGGCCTGACGATGAAGTCGACCCTGTGGATCACCCCGGGCAGCGACCAGATCTACGAGACCATCCGGCGCGACGGCATGCTCGAGGTGCTCGAGGACGTGGGCGCGGTCGTGCTGACCAACGCCTGCGGTCCCTGCATCGGCCAGTGGCAGCGCGACGACATCGAGAAGGGCGAGCCCAACAGCATCATCACGTCCTTCAACCGCAACTTCGCCAAGCGCAACGATGGCAACCCCGAGACCAACGCCTTCATCTCGAGCCCCGAGATCGTCATGGCCTACGGCCTGGCGGGCACCCTCGACTTCAACCCGCTGACCGACACGCTGGTCAACGGGAAGGGCGAGCGGGTGAAGCTCGAGGCGCCGCAGGTGGCGGACGAGCTGCCGAAGAACGGCTTCGTGTTCGACGAGAAGGGCTACCAGGCCCCGCCGGCCGACGCCCACGCGGTGCAGGTGAAGGTGCGCGCGGACAGCGACCGCCTGGCCCTGCTCGAGCCCTTCGCCGCCTGGGACGGCAAGGACTACACGGGCCTGCCGCTGCTGATCAAGGCCCTGGGCAAGTGCACCACCGACCACATCTCGATGGCCGGTCCGTGGCTCAAGTACCGCGGCCACCTGGACAACATCAGCAACAACATGCTGATCGGCGCGGTGAACGCGTTCAACGGCGAGACCAACAGCGTCAAGAACGCCATCACCGAGGAGTACGGCGAGGTGCCGGCCACGGCCCGCGACTACAAGGCCCGTGGCCTGAAGTGGGTCGTCGTCGGCGACGAGAACTACGGCGAGGGATCGAGCCGCGAGCACGCCGCCATGGAGCCGCGCCACCTCGGCGGCGCCGCGGTGATCGTGCGCAGCTTCGCCCGCATCCACGAGACGAACCTGAAGAAGCAGGGTCTGCTGCCGCTGACGTTCACCGACCCGGCCGACTACGAGAAGGTCCGCGAAGGCGACCGTATCGACCTGCTGGGCCTGGCGAAGCTGGCCCCGGGCAGCCGCGTCACCTGCGTGCTGCACCACCTCGACGGCACCGAGGACCGGTTCGACCTGGCCCACACCATGACCGACGAGCAGGTCACCTGGTTCCGGTCGGGCTCGGCGCTGAACAAGATCAAGGCCGGCGCCTAGGTCGCGCAGGATTCGCAGGATCCGGTCGGAAACCGGCCTCCTCCGGTCGTCTCACGGGCCTTGGCCCCCGGGACGGCGGCGGAGGCCGTTTCCGTGGGCGGCCCGGGGGTTGCCCCGGCGGGTGAACATTCCCTATCATCAGGGGATGCCACGGCCGCCGTCTGCGCCGGACGGCGGCTTCGCCGAACATGCAAGGGGGCTTGATCATGTTCGCCCAACGCTCGCTCGCTCGCCGACGCTGGTCGGCCGTCTGCGCATTGCTGCTCGTTCCCGTCCTGGCAGCCGCCCGTCCGGCTCCTCGTCCCGCCCCGCAGGAGGCCGTCATCCACGGCGGTGTCGTCGATGCCGCCAAGGCGGCGGTCGACACGGTGCTGATCCTCGGCCCGCAGGGCAGCGGGGCCGCCTACTTCGGGACCTTCCAGGACTTCGGCGGGTCGCCGGCCTGGAACGGCTGGACCCACCAGGACCTGTCGGTGGCGCCGTCCAACGCCTGGCACGCCGACACCTACCACGCCGTGTCGGGCGCCTACTCGGCCTGGTGCGGCGAGGCGCGCTTCGCCGCCTGCGACCTCGGCGACGAGGCCGGCGGCTACGGCAACAACTACGACGCCGTGCTCGAGTGGCGGGGCACCGTCGCCGACCCGGGCCAGCCCTGCACCGTGGCCATCGCGGCGGTGGCGAACATCGATCTCGAGCCCGGCTACGACTACCTGTACGTCGAGTACGAGGCGGCCGGCGGCGTCGGTGAACTGCTGGCGGTGGACGACCGGCAGTCCGGCTATGGCCTGTCGGCGAGCCACCAGTACCAGCCCGGCGACTACGTGGGCCCCGGCGGCGACGAGGTGGTCGTGCGCTTCCGCGTGCGCAGCGACGCCGTGTGGTCGGACGAGGACTGCCTATGGCCCACGGCCGGCGCCGTGCAGCTGGATGACGTGGTCATCGCCTTGGACAACGGCGCCGGCATGAGTTGCGACTTCGAGGACGGCACGCTCGGACCGTTCACCGCCCCGGCCCCGGTGCCGGCGGGGGACTTCACCGCGCTCTGGACCGGCCTCGAGGACTATGACCCCTGCCGCACGAACTATTCGACGCAGGTGGCCTTCGTCGACGACGGCGTCGTCGTGCCGGGCACCGGCGGCTCGTTCTGCATCAACTGGTGCTACGGGCCGAACGGCTACATCGTCAACACGACCGGGGGACTGGCGGGCGAGGACTACCACCTGGACAACGCGCTCGTTTCGCCGGTCATGGCCTGGCCGGGGGCCGACGTCGAGGGCGCGCTGCTGTCCTTCGACGTCTACGTGCACGAGACGCTGTCGGCCCAGTCGCCGGGCGTGTTCTATTCCTGGGCGGTGCGCTCGGTGTCGGCCGGCGACCCGGCGGCCATCGCGGACGCGCCCTGGCGCAGCGACAACTTCCTGTACTACGGCGGCCCCGCCTACCGGCGCGACGTGCGCGACGTGTCGGCGCTGCTGGTGCCCGATCCCTCCTATATCCAGGTCCGGCTCAGGGTCGCCGACCTGGGCTGGCAGTGGGGCTGGACGCATGACGACGCCACGCCGGCGCCCTACTTCGACAACGTGCGCCTGCAGGCCTTCGCGCTGCAGGGGCCGTCGTTGAGCGTGCGCGAGGCCGAGCTCGCCCACGACGCCTTCCCGTCGGTGGGGCTGGTCGATTCCTCGAACATGGCGGCGGCGTCGGTGCGCTTCGACATGGCCGACCTCGACCCGCACTTCAGCTCGGGCACCATCCACGGCGATTCGCTGGCCCTGTCGGCCGTGACGGTGCGCGCCGGCGCGGTGATGGCCGATCCGCCGCGGCTGCACTACCGGCTCAAGCGCAACCCCGTGTTCGACGGCGTGCGCACCAGCGGCCTGCCGGACCTGGGCTCGGTGGCCTGTGCGCCGATGCTGAACCCGCTGCCGGTCGAGGGGCGCTGGACCGCGGACCTTCCGGACGAGGGGTTCCTGTTCCCCGGCGACGTGCTGCACTACTACTTCGCGGCCACCGACGCGGTGGGCGCCGAGGTGCGCACGGCCACCCTGCCGGCCGACACGACGGGGTTCTCCGCGTTCGGCGACCCGCGGGACTATGACGCCCGGTTCACGATGCGGGCCCTGCCGTCCTACGACTACGGGTTCCAGACGCCGCGGCGGCTGTTCTGGTACGACGGCGGCGACGACGCCGAGTGGCAGCATTGGCTCGCGGCCTGGGCCGGCGTGTGCGCGCTCCCGGGTTACGAATACGACATCTACCGCACGCAGGCCGCCGGCACCGAGCCCTACGCGGGCCTGGGCGGGGCGACGGACCTGGCGGGCCTGATGGGTTACGACGTCATCTACTACGCCGCGGGCGGGCTGGACCGGAACCTGCTGACCGACGGCAGCGAAGGCATCGGCTACCCCTCGGAGATCGACCTGCTGGCGGGCTGGCTGGACGCCGGCAAGGAGCTGTACCTGGGCGGCGACCAGCTGGCCTACGACCTGTCGGGACGGGACGGGGGCCTGGCCTTCCTGAACGACGACCTGGGGATCTCGCCCATCGCCCGCGACCTGCGTCCCCTGATCGGCGCCCAGCTCTCGCCCAAGGTGCTGCCCATCGCGGGCAACCCCGTGCTGGACCTCGTCGGCGAGGTTTGGCTCAACGGGGGCTGTCCCACCATCCGCACGTTCAACGCCGTGCAGACGACGGCCTACGGCCAGCGGATCGCCCAGTTCGCCAACGCCTCCGGCGCGCCGGGCGGCTACGTGTATTCCGCCATGACCGCATGCGAGCCGGTCGGCCAGGGCCGGTGCCTGAGCACGCCCTACGACCTGGCTCACGTGGTGTCGCCGGGGATGGTCATGCCGCTGCTGCTGCTCGATTTCGACCGGTGGCTGGTCGGCAACTGGTATTGGCCGGCGGACGGCCTGGGCTGCGTCGGCGACGTGGGCGATGATCCCGCCGCCGTGCCGGGCGCCCGCTTCGGCGCCGCGGCCAGCCCGAATCCCTTCAACCCGAAGGTCACCATCGCCTACACGGTGGCGCGCGCCGGCCACCTGACGGTGAAGATCTTCGACGTGCGCGGCCGGCTGGTGCGCACAGTGCTCGACGGCCGGGTCGAGCACTCGGGCTCCGTGGACTGGAACGGGCGCGACGACGCTGGCGGCGCCGCCGCGTCCGGCGTTTACTTCTACGAGGTCCGCATGGACAATGACGTGCAGGTGGGCAAGCTGGCGCTGATCCGCTGACCGGACGTCCCCGGCCGCGGGGCGCCTGCCCCAGCCGCGGAGGATCGGCATGACCATCTCACTGACGGGCCGCCGCGCCCTGGTGACCGGCGCCAGCCGGGGCATCGGGCGCGCGGTGGCCCTCGTGCTCGCCGCCGAGGGCGCCCGCGTCGCCGTGCACTACGGCCGCGACGAGCGCGCCGCCGAAGCCGTGCGCCGCGAGCTCTCCGGTCCGGGCCACGTCTGCCTGGGCTGCGACCTGGGCGATCCGGCGCAGGCCGCGGCCCTGGCCGACCGCGCCGCCGACGCCCTGGGCGGCCTGGACATCCTGGTGAACAACGCCGGCATCTACGAGCGCCACGACCTGGGCGAAGAGGGCTGGCTCGACGCCTGGAACCGCACCCTGCAGGTGAACCTCACCTCGGCGGCCCTGGTCATCGCCGGCGCGCTGCCCCACATGGACCGGGCGGGGCGCGGCCACATCGTCAACGTCTCGAGCCGCGGCGCCTACCGCGGCGAGCCCGAGGCCCCGGCCTACGGCGCGGCCAAGGCGGGCCTGAACGCCCTGTCGCAGTCGCTGGCCCGCGCCCTGGCGCCGCGGAACATCGCGGTGGTGGGGGTGGCGCCGGGCTGGGTGCTGACGGACATGACCCGCGAGTACCTCGAGGGCGAGGAGGGCGACGCCATCCGCGCCCAGAGCCCGGCCGGCCGCGTGGCCACCGCGGCCGAGGTGGCGGCGGTGGTGCTGCTGGCGGTGTCGGGGCGCGCGGACGCGCTGCAGGGCGCGATCATCGACGTGAACTGCGCCAGCTACCTGCGCTAGGCGCCCGCGCTACTCGGTGTCGTAGGTGCCGCCGATGCCCACGGGCATGTTGCGCAGCGTGCCGAAGCTGATGCCGAACAGCGTGCGGTTGCGGTCGGACAGGGCCAGGAAGACGCCCGGCCTGAGCACGCCCGCCGGGATGAATCCCGGGTACAGGTTCAGGCGCCAGCGGATCTCCTTGGTCTTGGCGTACTGCAGGCTGGCCAGCAGCGAGTTGTTGCGGTCGTAGAACAGGCCCGCCGACGTCGCCAGGTCCGCCGTCTTGCTGATGGCGTCGACGTCCTTCAGGTTCTTGGCCACCAGCCCCACCCCGAAGGACAGGCAGCGGCCCTGGTGGTCGGTCCAGCTCAGGCCCAGCTCGGCGTGCGCGCCCCAGCGGTAGAAGATGGCGCGGTGCCCTCCGCGGTCCAGCGGGTACTTCACCACGAAGTTCTGGCCCATGTTCTGGATCTCTTCGCGCCAGGGCAGGTACACCGGCTGGTAGGACCAGTCGGCCATGTGCAGGGTCCGGCTGAAGAAGCGCGCCACGCCGTCGTTGCTGAACAGGATGATGCCCGCGGGATTGAAGATCCAGAAGTCGGCCACCGGGTCGGCGTTCGGGCCCACGCGGTCGTTGTTCTCGACCACCTCGTTCAGGAAGTGGTACCCGAACATGGTCAGGCCGGCCATGGCCTTCGGATGGCGCCACGCGTTGTACCGGTAGTACTCGGTCATCATGCGGTAGCTCATGCCGCCGCCCAGCAGGTGGTTCATGTAGTTGGGCCAGTACTGGGCGCTGCCGGTCTTCGTCGAGACGGGGATGACCTCGCTCGACAGGAAGTTCCAGAACCCCTTCTCGGAGATGGACCAGCCCGGGAACGCCAGGTTGCGGGCCACGTTGGCCGCGCCGGTGGCGTAGTTGATGCTGCCGGGGCGGTTGTCCCGGTTGCTGATCTGCATGATGCCGTAGCCGCCGTTGATGATCAGCCGCAGCGGGTGGATCAGCGCCTGCGACCCGTAGTCGCGCCCCTGGTAGAAGTAGTACGTGCCGTCGTGGCCGGCGATGGTGTCGGTCCAGCCGGCCTCGCCGTAGGTGATGTCGGGGCGGTGCTCGGCGGCGCCGGCGGCGGACGCGGCCACGAGCAGCAGCGCGAGCAGGGCGGCCCGTCCGTGGGCCGGCGTCATCCGTGTCATCTCACACCAGGTCCACGATGGAACCGTAGTCGGGGTCGAACAGCCGCTTGTAGATGCGGCTGGCGAAGGCGTCGGTCATGCCGGCGAGGTAGTCGCAGATGATGCGCGCGCGCCGCGCCGGCTCGTCGCCGGCGGCCTGCATCTCGACCTCGAAGTCGCGGGACAGCAGGGCCTGCCGGGCGCCGCCCTCGTCCAGGTAGTTGGCGCGCAGGGCGGTGAAGATGCGCTGCAGCATGAAGCCGCCCTTGTGCTCGAGCTGGCAGACCTGCGGCGACTGGAAGACCACCTCGCGTGCCAGGCGCGCGTACAGCTTCTGCTCGCGCACGACGGCCGGGTCCAGCGCGACGCCGAAGCGGTAGCGGTTGGTCAGGTCGTTCATGAAGGTGTCGCGCTCGACCAGGCGGCACGCCTCGACGAACACGCCGATCTTGCGGTTCATCACCCGCTCGAGCCGGCGCTCGCTGATGTCGCGCACCAGGGTCTCGATGAGCGCCGCGTCGTCGCCCGCGAGGCCCTGCGCCGCGGCCCAGCGCTCGACCGCGGCCACGTGCAGGAACCCGGCGTTGGCGCTGTCGACCAGGTCGTTCAGCGAGTAGGCGGTGTCGTCGGCCCAGTCCATGATCTGGCACTCGAGGCTGCGGAAGCCGTTGCGCGCCTTGCCGGGGGCCAGGTCGGCGGGGAAGGGGCGGCCGGCGAAGACGAAGCCGAGGTAGGTCGCCTGGTCGTCGTACAGGAAGTGGCGGCGCGCGTCGTCCCACTCCGAGAACAGGGTCTTGTACTTGAGCACGCCGTCCATGAAGGCGCGCGTCGGGTTCATGCCGCGGCGGCTGCGCCCGCTGGTGAAGATGATCTCGGTGACCAGGCGCAGGGTCTGGGCGTTGCCCTCGAAGCCGCCCCATGGCTTCATCAGCCGGTGCAGCGTGGCCTCGCCGGCGTGGCCGAAGGGCGGATGGCCGATGTCGTGGGCCAGGGCGCAGGCCTCGACCAGGGCGGTGTCGATCTCGAAGCCGGGCTCGAGCTCGGGCGCGCTGCTGTTGAGCCAGCGGGCGATGGAGCCGGCGATCTGGCTGACCTCGATGCTGTGGGTCAGTCGCGTGCGGTAGAAGTCGTACTCGCCCGACATGAACACCTGGGTCTTGGCCTGCAGGCGCCGGAATGCGGCGTTGTGGATGAGCCGGTCGCGCCCCCGCTGGAACACCGTGCGGTAGTCGGGGTCGCGGGGCTCGAGTTCCTCGCAGTCGAAGGCGTTGTAGAAGGTGTTGGTCATCGCGCGTTCCTTCCGGCGGCCCGGCGCTGCCGCACCGCCTCGTACAGCAGCACCGCGGCCGAGGCGGCGACGTTCAGGCTGTCGGCCGCGCCCGCCATGGGGATGGCCACGCGGTCGGGCGCGGCGGCCAGCCATGCCGCCGACAGGCCCTCGTGCTCGGCGCCCAGCACCAGCGCGACGGGACCGGTCAGGTCGACCGCATCCCAGGGCCGCCCGTTCTCGGGCGTGGCCGCCAGCATGGCCACGCCGTGGGCCGCGAGCCAGGCCACGGTCTCGGCCTGCGTGGCCTCGAACGCGGGCACCGAGAACACGGCGCCCCGCGAGGCGCGCAGGCAGTTGGGGTTGCCCGGGTCGGCGCCCTCGCCGTTGCAGATCACGGCCTGGGCCCCGGCGCCGTCGGCGATGCGCAGGGCGGCGCCCAGGTTGCCGGGCTTCTCGACGTTCTCGAGCACCAGCAGCAGGGCGGCCCGGCTGCCCGGCAGCCTGAAGTCGGCCAGGACCGGCTCGCTGCGGCGCGCCACCAGCAGCAGGCCCTCGCTGCTCTCGCGGTAGGCGATCTTGTCCATCACCGGCGGCGGCACCTCGATGGCGGGCACGCCCGCGGCGGTGATGCCGGTGTAGAGGGCGGCGGCGGCCGTGTCCATCTGCTGCGGGCAGGCCCACACCTCGACCGCGGCCACCCGTGCAGCCAGGGCGCGCTCGATGACCAGGGGCTCTTCGATGAGCACCAGGCCCTGGGCGCGCCGCTCCTTGCGCGTGCGCAGCCGGACCAGGGCCTTGACCCGCGGATTCGCGGTGCTGGTGATCTGCAGGGGCGGTCTCATGGCGTGTCCTCCCCCGCGCAGGCCGCGGCCACCGCCGCCGGCAGGGCGGCGATGCGGCGGGTCGTGTAGTCGAAGCACACCATGCCGTTCTCCACCAGGGCGACGGCCTTGCCGTCGGCCGGTCGGGTGACGCGGTAGGCCAGCCGGAAGCCGGCCCGACCCGGCTCGCAGGCCGTCACCTCGAAGCGCAGCACGTCGCCGGCGAAGGCCTCGGCCTGGTAGACGATGGCCGTGTCGCCCATGATCAGGGCGGTGCCGCCGCAATCCAGCTCGGTCCAGCCGCGGGAGGCCAGGAACGCCACCCGCGCCTCGTGGACGAGCGACAGCAGGCGGTCGTTGCCCAGGTGGCCGCCGTAGTTCAGGTCGGTGGTGCGCACGGCGAGCTCGGTGGCGAACGCGTAGGCCGGGCGCGGTGTGAGCTGGACGCGGGGCATGGGGCTCCTTGGCGGTCGGTGGTCCCGCGAATCTAACGGTCGCCGGGGTGGCCCGGAAGCGAAAAAGGCGGCGAAACGGGGGGGTGGTGACAGGGCATCGGCGGGGGTGCTATGATTGATCGTGGATTTTCATCGACGGCCGGCCCCATGGCCGGCCCGGGAACGGGCACCACGGGAGGACACCATGAGGACGCGCGGCGGGTTCGGGATGCGGGGGTGGAGCGGGCCGGTCCTGGCCCTGGCGCTGGCGGCCGCCGGTCCCGCCCAGGCCATCATCAACGGCGTCGTCGACACCACCACCGGCGCGGTGGGGGCCGTCACCGACGGCGTGACGGCCATGGACACGGCCGTCCTGATCGATCCCTGGTGGGTGCTGACCTCGGCCTCGTTCGCCACCGCCGTGGGCGACGGCTGGTTCGCCGTGGGCTCGGACTACGCGGCGCCCGATGCGACGTGCCCGTTCTCGGCCATCTTCCCGCACCCGTCGTACGACCCGGACACCGGCGCCCACGACATCGCCCTGATCCGCCTGGCCGCGCCGGCGACGGGCGTGACGCCGATCCGGTACGCGACGACCGCGCTGCCGGCGGCCGGCGCCAGCGTCCGCTACGTCGGTTTCGGGGCCACGTCGACCGACAACTTCGACAACACGGTCCGGCGCGCCTGCGACAACCCGGTCAGCTACCTGTCGGCCTACACCTTCGTCACGGAATACAACGGCGCGGGGCCGTACCTCGGCGACGGCGGCGCGCCGGCGCTGGTGATGGTCGACGGTGCCTGGCGGGTCGCCGGCATCGTCTCGCAGGTGGCCTGGGACGGGGTCTCGACGACGATCGCGACCCGGGTCTCGACCTATGCCTCGTTCATCGCCGCGGTGATGGCGGCCAACCCGCCGGTGTCGGCCGTCCCCGCGCCCGCGGAGCTTCAGCGGCGTCTGGACGCGGCGCCCAACCCGTTCAATCCGCGCACGGAACTGGTCTTCGAGCTGGACCGGGCCGGACCGTGCCGCCTGGCGGTGTTCGACCTGAAGGGCCGCGAGGTGGCCGTGCTGCTCGACGGCGGCCTGGAGGTCGGGCGCCACGCGGCGGCCTGGAACGGGTACGACGCCGCGGGCCGCGCCGTGGCCTCGGGAACCTACCTGGTGGTGCTGCGTGCGCCGGACGGCATGCGGACGGGCAAGGTCACGCTGGCGAAGTAGCCGCGGGCCGCTCAGGCGCGGCGGGCATCGGCGTAGCAGGCGAGCAGCCCGTCGACCAGCGCGGCGAAGCTGAAGCGCTCGCGGATGAGCGCCGCCGCACCGGCGCCGAGTCGGGCGCGCAGGTCGTCCGAGCGGGCCAGGGCGTCGAGGGCCCCGGCGAGCGCGGCGGGGTCGCCGGCCGGCGCCAGGAGTCCCGTCGCTCCGTCGGTCACCAGCTCGCTCACCCCGTCGATGCCGTAGGCCGCCACCGGCAGCCCCGCGGCCATGGCCTCCAGCAGCACCAGCGGCAGGCCTTCCCAGAGCGAACTCATGGCGAACGCGTCGGCCGCGCCCATCACGCGGTCCAGGTCGGCGAGGTTGCCCGGCAGGTGCACGCGCCCGGCCAGGCCGGCGGCGTCGATGCGCTGCTGCAGGGCAGGCCGCTCGTCGCCGTCGCCCGCGATCACCAGGCGGAAGGGCGTGCCGGCGTCCGCCAGCAACCGTGCTGCCGTCACCTGGTCGCCGAAGTTCTTCTGGGCGGTGAAGCGTCCGGCCGCCAGCAGCAGCACCTCGCCGGGCGCCACGCCGAAGCGGGCGCGCACGGCCTGCCGGTCGCCGGGGCCCAGGGCCGACGGCAAGGGCACGGCGTTGGGCACGACGCTGACGCGTTCCGCGAGGCGGGGGCCCAGGTCCAGTTGCCGCACCAGGCTGTCCTTCACCGCCGCCGACACGGCCACCACGCGGCAGTGGCGCACGATCAGCCCGTAGGCCATGCGGCGCGCCGCGCGCAACACCGCACTGTCGTGGGGGCCGTACCGGAACTCCTCGTTGTTGTGCACGGTGGCCACCACGCCGCAGGCGCCGCGCAGCGCCAGCACCAGGCCCCAGAAGTTGGCGCCCGGCAGGTGGGTCTGCAGCACGTCGATGCCTTCGCGGGTGATCAGGCCGCCCAGTTGGCCGACGCCCCGCGCGATCGAGACGGCGAACGCCGGCGGGTTCAGCACCGAGGCGCGCCGGAAGCCGAGGTAGTGCACCGTCACGTCGGGGGAGATGCGCGCGCTCAGGGGGCCGGGCTCGGTGGCCACCACCAGGTGCGAGCGGTGGCCGCGCGCGGCCAACTCGCCGGCGATCTGCACCGCCAGGTGCTCGGCGCCGCCCATGGCCATGGTCTCGATGAACTGCGCGACCACCAGGGGCCGGCCGGTCGCGGGTGCCTCGGCGCCGGCCACGCTCAGCCGATCAGCACGCCGGCGATGGTGGCGGTCAGCCACGACGCCAGCGCGCCCCCGAACATGGCCTTCAGGCCCAGGGCCGCCACGTCGCCGCGGCGCGCGGGCACCAGCGAGCCGATGCCGCCGATCTGGATGGCGATGCTGCTGAAGTTGGCGAACCCGCACAGGGCATAGGTGGCGATGACCACGCTGCGCGGCGACAGGGCGCCGCTCTCCTTCAGGCCCACCAGGTCGATGTAGGCCAGGAACTCGTTCACGGCGATCTTCGTGCCCAGCAGGCCGCCGAAGGCCGTGCACTCGCGCCAGGGCACGCCCATGGTGAAGGCCACCGGCGCGAACACCCAGCCCAGGATCTTCTGCAGCGACAGCCCGGCGAAGCCCAGGCCGTAGTTGAGCATGGCCACCAGGGCGATGAACGCCAGCAGCATGGCGCCGATGTTGGCCGCCAGCTTCAGGCCCACGCCCGCGCCGCCGGCCGCGGCGTCCAGCACGTTGGCGTACTCGCGCTCGACGTTCAGCGTGACGTGGCCGTGGGTGGGGGACCGCTCGGTCTCCGGCAGCATGATCTTGGCGATGACCAGCGCGGCGGGCGCCGACATGACGCTGGCCGCCAGCAGGTGCCCCGCGTCGACCCCGAAGCGCACGTAGGCGGCCATCACGCCGCCGGCCACCGTGGCGAAGCCGCCGATCATCACCGCCATCAGCTCGCTGCGGGTCATGGTGGGCAGGTAGGGCCGGATGACCAGGGGCGCCTCGGTCTGGCCCACGAAGATGTTCGCCGCGCACGAGAAGCTCTCGCTGCCGCTGGTGCCCATGGTGCGCCGCATGATCCAGGCCATGCCGCGGATCACCTGCTGCATCACGCCCAGGTGGTAGAGCAGGGCCATCAGGCTCGAGAAGAAGATGATCGTCGGCAGGATGTGGATGGCGAACACCACGCCCACGGGCTGCAGCTGCCCGGTGACCGAGTTGGTGACCTGGATGTAGCCGCCCTCGGGCCCGATGTACTGGACCAGGTCGGGGCTGGTGCGGAACAGGTTGCCCCACAGGAACGAGGCGCCCGCGTCGGTGAAGGCCAGCAGCCGGGTCACGAAGGTGCGGGCGCCGGCGAACACGGCCTGGCCGCCGGGGGTCTTCAGCAGCAGCAGGGCCAGGCCCGCCTGCAGGCCCAGGCCCCACAGGACGACCCGCCAGGGGAAGGCGCGCCGGTTCTCGCTCAGGGCCCAGGCGGCCAGCAGCAGCACGGGGATGCCCAGCAGGGAGATGAGGTTCTGCACGTCGGGATGGCCTCCGGGGGTCCGTTCCGCAGGGTTCGAGGGTAGGGAATTATCACCCGGAACCCGGCGCGGGTCCACCGCCAATCGGCCCGGGGAGGGGGTGGATTGACAGCCCCGGGACCGCGGGATATCTTCCGCCCATGAAAGCACCCGAGCAGCATCCGTTTCCGCCCGTGATCATCGGCGTCGCCGGCGGCTCGGGGTCGGGCAAGACCACCGTCGCGGTCCGCGTCAAGGAGGTCGTGCCCGGGCGCACGGTCGAAATCATCCATCATGATTCATACTATCATGACAACTCGCACCTCGGCTTCGAGGAGCGGGCCCGGATCAACTACGACCACCCCCAGGCCTTCGACACCGACCTGCTGGTCCAGCACCTGGCCGCCCTGCGCCGGGGCGAGGCCATCGACGTCCCCCGCTACGACTACGCCACCCACAGCCGGCGCCCCGAGACCGTGCGCCTCGAGCCCGCGGACATCGTGTTCGTCGAGGGCATCCTGGTGCTCGAGGCCAAGGCGCTCAGGCAGCTGATGGACATCCGCCTGTACGTGGACGTGGACTCGGACGAGCGCGTGCTGCGCCGCCTGGTCCGCGACACGCGCGAGCGCGGGCGCACCGTCGAGTCGGTGGTCGACCAGTACCTGAACGTCGTCCGGCCCATGCACCTGCAGTTCGTCGCGCCGTCCAAGCGCTACGCGCACCTGATCATCCCCGAGGGCGGGCACAACAAGGTCGCCATCGACCTGATCGCCACGAAGATCCGCAACATCATCGAGGAACGCGCCCGGATGCGCGCCGCGCAGGCGTCGGGTCCGGCCGCGGCGGGAGGCTGACCGTGACGTTCGACGACCAGGAATACCTGCGCCGCTACCCCATGATCGAGCGCGTGCTGATCTCGAGCGAGGAGATCACCCGCCGCATCCGGCAGCTCGGCAACGAGATCAGCCGCGACTACCAGGGCTCGACGCCGATCTTCGTGTGCATCCTCAAGGGCGCCTACCCGTTCCTGGCCGACCTGACCCGCTGCGTGTCGGTGGACCACGAGGTCGACTTCATGGCCGTCAGCAGCTACGGCGGCGGCACCCAGAGCACGGGCGTGGTGAAGATCGAGAAGGACCTCAAGAGCAACATCACCGACCGCGACATCATCCTGGTCGAGGACATCATCGACACGGGGCTGACCATCGCCCACCTGGTCGAGCTGTTGCAGACGCGCAACCCGCGCAGCATCCGCGTGGCCTCGCTGCTGGACAAGAAGGCCGCGCGCAAGAAGGACGTGCCGCTGCACTACACGGGCTTCGAGATCCCGAAGGAATTCGTCATCGGCTACGGGCTGGACTACGACGAGAAGTTCCGGAACCTGCCGTTCATCGGCATCATGAAGGCGTAGGAGAACGATGAGCGATCGGCGAGCCGCCCCCCGGGAGATCCGCGAAGCGCTGACCTTCGACGACGTGCTGCTGGTGCCCGGCTACAGCGAGGTCATCCCCAAGGACATCGACACCTCGACCCGCCTGACCCGCTCGATCGCCCTGAACATCCCCTTCCTGTCGGCCGCCATGGACACCGTCACCGAGGCGGACATGGCCATCGCCGTGGCCCGCGAGGGCGGCGTCGGCGTGATCCACAAGAACATGGATCCGCGCGCGCAGGCCGCCGAGGTCGAGCGCGTCAAGCGCTCCGAGTCGGGCATGATCACCAACCCCATCACCCTGGGCCCGGACAAGAGCATCGACGAGGCCCTGGTGCTGATGAACCACTACCGCATCAGCGGCGTGCCCATCACCGAGGGCACGAAGCTGGTGGGCATCCTCACCAACCGCGACCTGCGCTTCGTGAAGGACACGCGTCGCCCGGTGCGCGAGGTGATGACCAGCGGGAACCTGATCACCGTGCCCGAGGGCACGACCCTCGAGCAGGCCGCCGAGATCCTGCACAAGCACCGCATCGAGAAGCTGCTGGTGGTCAACGGCAAGGGTGAGCTGCGCGGGCTGATCACGGTCAAGGACATCCAGAAGAAGCTGGACTACCCGGCCGCCTGCAAGGACGAGGCCGGCCGCCTGCGCGTGGCCGCCGCCGTGGGCGTGGGCGCCGAGACCATGCTGCGCGCCGAGCTGCTGCTGGCCGCGGGCGTGGACCTGCTGGTGGTGGACACCGCGCACGGCCACTCGCGCAACGTGCTCGAGACCGTGGCGGCCGTGAAGGCGCGCTACCCGCACGCCCAGGTGCTGGCGGGCAACAT
>DAOPJF010000006.1:0-20310 GCA_035399525.1 Candidatus Krumholzibacteriia bacterium
CGTGTGCAGGGGCAAACGCGCGGCCCGCGCCGCGAACTCGGCGTCGCTGACCACGGCCTCGGCCGTCGCCTTCAGGGCATCGATCCAGCCGTAGCCCACGCCGTCGGAGAACTGCTCCTTCTGCCGCCAGGCGATGCGCGCCGGCAGCAGGTCGGCGAAGCACTCGCGCAGCACCCTCTTCTCGGTGACGCCGCCGCCGCACAGCTTGTCCGCCGGCGCGATGGTCATGGCGGTGTCGAGGAAGCGCTTGTCCAGGAACGGCACGCGCGCCTCGACGCCCCAGGCGGCCATGGCCTTGTTGGCGCGCAGGCAGTCGTACAGGTGCAGGGCGTCGAGCTTGCGCAGCAGCTCGGCGTGGAGCTCCTTCGCGCCGGGCGCCTTGTGGAAGTACAGGTAGCCGGCGAAGATCTCGTCCGAGCCCTCGCCCGAGAGCACCATCTTGATGCCCATGGCGCGGATGCGCCGGGCCATGAGGTACATGGGCGTGGCCGCGCGGATGGTGGTCACGTCGCAGGTCTCGAGGTGGCGCACCACGTCGGGCACGGCGTCCAGGCCCTCCTGGATCGTGTAGACCACCTCGTGGTGCACGGTGCCGATGTGGGCGGCCACCTCGCGCGCCGCCGCCAGGTCGGGCGAGTGCTCCAGCCCCACGGCGAAGCTGTGCAGGCGGGGCCACCAGGCCGGCGAGCGCTCGTCGTCCTCGACGCGCAGGGCCGCGTGGCGCGCCGCCAGGGCCGCGATCACCGACGAATCGAGACCGCCGCTGATGAGCACGCCGTAGGGCACGTCCGACATCAGGTGGCTGCGCACCGCGTCGTCGAGGGCCGCGGCCAGGGCCCCGCGGTCGGTGCGGCAGGCCTCGACGCCCTCCCACGCCTGCCAGGAGCGGCTCCACCAGCGCCGTGGCGCGGCCTCGCCGCTGGACCACTGGTGTCCCGGCGGGAACACCGCCACCCGCGTGCACACGGGCACCAGCGCCTTCAGCTCGGAGGCCACGTGCAGGGTGCCGGCGTCGTCGTACCCGTAGTACAGGGGGATGATGCCCATGTGGTCGCGGGCGATGAGCCAGCGCCCCTTCGCCTGGTCGTAGAGCACGAACGCGAACATGCCGCGCAGCCGGTCGACGAAGGCGTCGCCGTGCTCGGCGTACAGCGCCAGGATGACCTCGCAGTCCGATCCGGTGCGGAAGGCGTAGCCGCCTGCCAGCCCGGCCTCGAGCTCCTTGTGGTTGTAGATCTCGCCGTTGACCGCCAGCACGTGGGCGCCGTCGGGGCTCACCAGCGGCTGCGCGCCGCCCACCGGATCGACGATGGCCAGGCGCTCGTGGGCCAGGATGGCACCCGGCGCGGTGTGGATGCCCGACCAGTCGGGGCCGCGGTGGCGCATCAGGCGGGACATGTCCAGCGCGCGGCGGCGCAGGGCGGCCGGGTCGGACTTCAGGTCCAGCAGGCAGAAGATCGAGCACATGGCGACGGGGCTCCCCGGGGATGGGACGAGGCCCGGGCGCGAAGCCCGGGCCCGATGGCGTCACCATGATGATACACCGTGGACGCGGGGCGTGTCAGCCCGCCGCTAGAAGCGCCACTGCAGACCGGTGGCCAGGGTCAGGCCCTCCCAGGTGTAGCCAGGCAGGGTCGAGGCCTGGTCGCGCCAGGTCACGGTGGCCTGCAGCACCGCCCCCTTGCCCTGCTTCAGGAAGGGGCGTTCGAGGGACAGGAACAGGTCGGTGATGGTGTCGGTGCGGGTCGCCCCGGCGGCGCCGTCGTCGAAGAGGATCGCGCCGTAGTCGTCGCGGCGCCAGGCGGCCCCGCCCTCGAGCCAGAGCTGCGCCGCGGTCAGCACCTTCAGCGCGCCGCGCACCGCGGGGCCACTGCGGGCGTAGCGGTCCAGCAGCGGGCTGTCGAACACGTCGGCCTCGACGTAGTAGGGGAAGCCCGCCAGGTCGAAGCGCTGCTGGGCCGAGGCGCTCAGGCCCAGGCGGTCGGACAGGCCCTTGGCCAGGTCGAGCGAGGCCGAGGCCTGCGCCGCATAGGGCGTGCCGTCGGTGCCCCACACGTTCGGCGCCACCTCGTCGTGGAACCACTTGCCGCCCGCGCGCAGGGTGGCGCCCAGGGTGGTGCGGTTGTTCCAGAAGCGCTTGAGCTCGAGCACGGCGTGGGGCTCGAGGTAGCTCTCCTCGGGCAGCAGGTCGTAGCGGCGCACGCGCAGGCCGGCGTAGCCGCGCACCATCAGCTGCGGGTGAGGATAGGTCTTCAGCGCCGAGTACCAGAACAGCTCGTCGTAGTCATAGACGCTGTAGGCGGTCTCGTTGCGCCGCAGCGAGACCTGCAGGCCGGTGCTGAAGGTCAGCGCCTCGCGGGCGGCGGGCTTCAGCCACTCGACCCCCACGGCATGCCGCGCGAAATCCAGCGCCGTCTCCGGATCGAACAGGTACGTGCCGCCCGAGTAGGAGAACTTCCACACCGAGGCGCCCGTCGGCGCGGCCAGGTTCAGGTCGAGGTTGCCGTTCAGGTAGGGCGAGGACGGCTCGACGGCGATGCCCAAGGGGTGGTCGAGGCCGCCCGCCTCGACGCCCAGCTGGCCGTGCAGGTCGGCGGCGGGCGCGGGCGCGGCGGCAAGAGCCAGGATGGCGGCGGCCAGGGCGGCGGTGAAGGTGCGTGCGGTGCAGGTCACGCTGGTCTCCTCGTGTTGCGGGGAGGGCCGGAGCCACCGACCCTCCCCTTCTTCCCGCGGAAGCGGCGGCGGACTCTCCTAGCGCCGCCCACCCCGACGGGTCGTGATCGACGCGGCGGACGAGCCCGTGCCGTCACAGTCGCCGGTGCCGTCGCCAGGGCCGAAGCCGGTGCCGTCGCCGGGGCCGACGCCCGTGCCGGTGCCGTCGCCGGGGCCGTAGGCGAAGCCCGCACCCTCGCCGGCGTAGGCGTTGGCGTACTTGGCCTGGTTCATCAGCAGCGCGCCGCGGGCCGCGCCCATGGCGGCGCCGAAGCTCTTGGCCAGCTCATCGGAAGCCTTGCCGTACTGGTGCTTCATCTGGCTGCCGGTGCCGTCCTCGGGCTTCACGTAGTCCGGGTCCAGGCCGTTGGGGATGCCGTCGCCGTCGGCGTCCGGCGCGAGGTCGTTGTAGCCGTCGCCGTCCTCGTCGATGAAGTTGCAGGTGCCGTCGCCGGGGCCGAAGCCCTGGGCCGCCGCGAAGCCGGCGCTCAGCATGAGGATGGCGAAGATGATGAAGAAGGTGCGCATGACGGGGTCTCCTTACGGTTGCGGTTGCAGTTCAGGGGTTTCGCAACCCTACGGAGGCACGACGCGGGCCAGCCGCCACGAAATCATCAAGCTGTTTAAAATCAACAGATTATTGCTTCTGAAAATCCCAGCAAACCGGTCGAGGTGCTTCTGGCGGGGGTGTGCGCTGAACCTGGGAGTACACCCGGAACGCGTCGGGGCTAGACGGCGCCCCTCGGAAGCCGCGGCCGGATCAGCGCCCGGTAGCAGACACGGTTCAGCAGCGTGTTGACGCGGTTGATGCGATGGCGCCGCGCGCGGAAGGCCTCGAGGTCGGCCGCGAGGGTCGGCCCGTAGGCGCGGACGTAGCGCGGGTAGAGCTCGTTGGCGACCCACTCGTACAGCGGGCGCTCGTCGCCGTACATGCGCTCGAGGTCGGCGCGGCTGGCGGGATCGGCCAGCAGTCCGCGGGCCGTGTCCCTGGCGCCGGCGGTGTTGGTGCGCAGGTAGGCGATGTCCAGGTCGGGCCTGAGCAGGCGCTGGAACACCAGCAGCGATTCGTCGAAGCGCTCGGTCAGGCCGACGAACACGTCCTGGGCCTCGATGCGGCGGATGGCGTCCTGGGCGTCGGCCGTCGGCGAGAACATCTTCAGCTGGTGGTTGTGGTGCACGGGCCAGTCGACCCACGCCCGCCACGCCAGGTCGGGGCGCTCGGTGGTGCGGTGGTACTGGAAGTGGGACGCGCCGCGGGCGATCGGGTCGCGCAGGAACGCGAACCAGCGCACGGGCTGCACCTGCTCGAACCCCGACCACAACGCCACGCCGTGCCCGCCGACGCTGCGCAGGAAGGGCACCAGCCGCTTGAGGCGGCGCAGGTCGTCGGGGCCGTACTTGGGCACGATGTAGTCGACCGCGTAGGGATCGTCCCCCGGCCGGGGCGCCCACTCGACCGCCTCGGCGTGGGCCGGCCCGAAGCTGCTGCGCAGCATGGTCTCGACGGACTGGCCGCCCGTCTTGGCCACGTGGATGAACGCCAGCAGGTCCTTCGCCACGATCGATCCCCTCGACAACCCGCGGGACATGGGCCGACAACGGCACGGCCCGGTGAACGGCGGCAGCACCATATCACCGGGCCGGGCGGGGGGCAAGGCGGCGGACCCTAGGGGATATGCCGCGGGTAGGCCAGGGACTGCACGACCTGGCCGCCCTGCTCGATCACGAAGTTGAACGGCTGCGGCAGGTCGCCCCCGGTGAAGGTCAGGGTGACGCGGCCGTTGGCGAACTCGCGCACGATGGTGTCGCCGTCGAACGCCGCCGGGCCGGCGGGATCGCCCAGCCCGAGGTCGACCGACGGCCAGTCGTAGCGGTACTTCTGGTCGTAGCCGTGGAACGAGGCGCGCCCTCCCGTGACCAGCGCGGCCACGCGGGCGTACTCGGCCAGGCGCCAGCGCACCAGCTGGCCCTGGTCGTCGTTGAACTGGGTCACGTACTTGTTGGTGTAGATCAGCCACGGCCCGCCGTTGTCGCCCCGCGGCCAGTGCTGCGCCGCGAACAGGTTGCACGGGTTGGCCGGGTCCAGGGCCGTGCGCATGGACAGGCCGCCGAAGCCCACGTCGGGGAAGTTCTCGTACATCATGCCGTCGAGCAGGCCGGCAAAGGTCGAGTCGCAGGCGGCGCGCACGCCGTTGGCCACCTGGATGACCTGCGGACCGAGGGCCTCGCGCAGGCCGGTGATGAGGGCCTCGGACGCGGCGCGGTACGCAGCCATCTCGTCCTCGTCCTCCAGGTGCGGAATGCCGTCGCCGTCCAGGTCCATCCGCCCGTCGACGCCGGGCACCTGGTCGGGCGTCCACAGCCAGTTGTTGAAGTGGTCCCAGAACACGCCGTCCAGGACGTTCCCGTGGGCGTTCCAGTGCGCGGCGATGACGCCGATCATCGCGGCCCGGCAGTCCGGGTCCAGCACGTCCAGCAGCACCTTGCCCGGCCAGGACATCATGGTGTCGCCGGTCGTGGTGAAGGACCAGTAGGGCCGCGTCGCCCGGTACCAGTCCGCGCCGTAGGGCTGGCGCTCGGGATCGGTCACGAAGGTGTCGCCCCAGCTGAGCCACGACCCGTGGGCGTTGATGTAGCCCAGCACCTTCACGTCGGGGTTGATGGCCTTCAGGGCCGCCACGCCGCCCGCGTTGCCGTTGGGGGCCCACAGCGTGGACGTCTCGAGCACGACGATGTCGGCCCTCGCCACGTTCGCCGCCACCTCGGGGTCGTTCAGGTCGAGGTAGCCGTAGTCGATGACCGCGATGCTGCTGCGGCCGGCCGACCCGCCGCGCGGCACCAGGTCGTCGCCGGTCACCGGCGGCGTGCTGCCGTCGTTCGCCTGAGGATCGGCGGGGTTCGACACCACCGAGCAGGCGCCGCAGAGCACCATCATGACGAGGGTCGCGGCGGCGGTGATCACGTTGCGCATGCCATTTCTTCCCAGTCCGGCGTTGCAGAATGCACGGGATTCCGGCGGAATCCGCTCCGGAACGGGAACGAGCAAGGGGTGAGCCAGCGGTCGGCGGGCCTCAGCGCACGAGGGTCAGCTTGGCCGCGGCCGGGCCGTCGGGCGTGCGCAGCACCGCCAGGTACGTGCCCGAGCCCACGGTGCGGCCGTGGTCGTCGCAGCCGCGCCAGACCAGCGTGTGTTCGCCGGCAGCCAACCGCACCGGCGCCAGCAGCACCGCCACCGCGCGTCCGGCGACGTCGTAGACCGTCAGCGAGGCCTGAACGTCGCGCGCCAGCGAGAACGACAGGGTCACCGCCGGGTTGAACGGGTTCGGATGGGCCGCGAGCGCCGCGACGGTCACCGCGGGCACGGCCGACACGCCGTCGAGGGATTCGTAGGCCCCGATGTCCATCACCCCGCCCAGCGGCGCCGGGTTGCCCGCCAGGTCCAGCGTGGGCGCCTGCGGCACGCCTGCATCCACCAGCGGCGAACCTGCCGCGGGCCGCAGGTCGAGCGGGCCCGCGTAGGGCGCGGCCGCCAGGTCGACGGTGCCCGTGGGCGTGACGCCGCTGCACACGAAGTCGCCCGGGCGCATGGCGCAGTTGGTGACCTGGCTGTAGCCCAGCAGGTCGCCGTACACCTGGGGCGTGGGGTCGTCGGACCAGAACGCGCAGTTGACCAGCGCATTGCGCATGGCGTCGATGGACAGGTAGTCACCCTCGCTGGGCTTGTGGACCGCCGCGCCGTGACGGGAAACGCCGTGCACGGAATTGTCGCGGAACGAGCAGTTGTAGAACACGCCGCGGGGCCGCGCACGCGTGGAGAACGCGCCGCCGTTGCCCAGTTCGAGCGAGTCGTTCCCCTGGTGGTCGAGGCCGGCGCGGTTGCCGATGAACTCGCAATGCAGGAAGGTCGCCGTCTCGCCCCGGTTGAAGACCAGCGCCCCGCCCTTGAAGGCGCCGCCGCCCTGCAGGTAGGCGGTGTTGGCGATGAACCGGCAGCGCACCACGTCGCCGTTGGTGTAGCGCCCGATGTAGAAGCCGCCGCCCTGGGCCGCGTAGTTGCCCGAGAACGTGCAGTCCTCCGCGTGCACCACGTAGTAGCGGTCGGTGTGGCCCTTGACCATGACGCCGCCGCCGTCGCCCGACCAGGGATCGAGGTCGATCAGGCCGACGTTGTCGCGGATGACGCAGCGGCGCAGGTCCAGCCGCAGGGTGTCCGGGTGCGTCAGGTTGCGGCGCAGGAAGACGCCCGCACCGGCGGACCAGGTCGTGGTCAGGCCCCAGGCGCTGACGCTCTCGGCCAGCTCGACGTCCTCCATGTCCAGGCCGCCGTCGTCGATGGAGATGGCGCCGCCCGGACCCTGGGCGATGCTGCGCAGGAAGCTCGTGCGGCGCACCTGCACCCGGGTGGGGCTGACGGGCGAGTTGACCATGAGCGCCCCGCCGCGGCCGTTCCCGGTCGGGGTGCGGGCGTAGCTGGCGTTGTCGGTGAAGTCGCAGTCCTCGATCACGAGGTTCCAGCCGTCGCCGGCCCACAGGGCGCCGCCGTAGCCGCGCGTGGCGTTGTCGGCGAAGGTGCAGCGCGCGATGCGCACCTCGATGCCCAGGCCGTCACCCGCCAGGGTCAGGCAGGCGCCCCCGCGGCCCGAGACGTCGCTGCCCTTCAGGCCGAGGAAGGCCAGGTCCTGGAGGTCGGCCGAGGCGGCGCGGCCGCCGTCCAGGCGCAGCGCCGGCACGTCGCTGTCGACGCCGTCGCCCTGCAGCACCAGGCCGCGCACCAGGAAGGCGCCCGCGCCGGACTTGACCGTCAGCGTGCCTGCGGCGCCGAAGACCAGTCGGCATCCGGTGGTGTCCGCGTCCAGGCTGCGGTTGAGCAGGGCCGCGGGCAGGGATGCGGCGGTCGGGACCGCGTGGTCGGTGCGGTCGAGCAGGATGGTGTCGGCCGGCGCGGCGGCGGCGGCGGCGGCGGCCAGGGTCGGGTAGCAACCGGCAGCCGTCCAGTCGCCAGGGGTGCTGGGCCCGGAGGTCAGCAGGCCGCCCGGCGCCACGTGCAGGCGCGCGGCGAACGCCGGCAGGGCGCTGACGGCGGCAAGGGCCAGCGCGGCCAGCAGCATGCCGGCACGGCGGCGCAGGTTCAGGGCTGGGGAGTGCATGGCCTCCATTGTACGAAATTCCCCGGAACGATACAATACATCAATTTAACACACCTTCGAACCGACTGCCTCGCGCGTTGACAAACCGTTCAACTGCTTCACACTGGAGCCGATGCCCCCCCAGTCCGGATCGTCACCGCCGCACCACGGGAGCCTTCGTGATCTACGTCGTCCTGGGCATGCACAAGTCGGGCACCACCCTCGTCTCCCAGATCCTGCACCGCTCGGGGATCGACATGGGCGACTTCGACGAGTCGGTGTCGTACGACGGCGGCAACAAGTACGAGCGCGACGAGCCCGTCGAGCTGGACATGGCGATCATGGGCGCGCCCGACACCGAGGTGCTGTTCGTCGAGACCCCGGACCAGCCGGTGATGACCGCGGAACAGCGCGCGCGGATGCGCGCCATCATCGCGGACTGCTCGGCCCGGCACGCGGACTGGGGCTTCAAGGACCCGCGCGCCTGCCTGCTGTACGACCTGTGGGCCGAGGAGCTGCCGCCGCACCGCATCATCGCGGTGCACCGCGATCCGGACGAGGTGTGGCCCCACTTCAAGTGGCGCGGGCTGCGCCGTCACCACACGAACCTGCACCGCGCCTACGCCTACCTGCGGCGCTGGCACGAGCACAATGCCGCGCTGCTGCGGATCCTGCCGCACACCTCGTGCGAGTGGATCATGCTCGGACACCGCGAGCTCATGAGCGATCCGGCCGAGTTCGCGAGGCTCGAACGCTTCGTGGGCCGCCCGCTGACCGATGCGCGCCGGCCGGAGCTGTACCGCAACCGGCCGAGCCGCGACATCGTCCTGCGCACCGCGGCCTGGCTGCTGGCGCGGCGGCGCGGGTTGAGGTCCGGGCCGACCATGGCCGCATTGGCGGCCCTGCGCCGCCGGGGCGCCGTGCCGGCCTAGCGACCGGAGGCCGCAGCCACCGCGGCCAGGAAGACCGCGCAACCCCTCCCCCAGGAGATCCTCGTCTTCCACCATGGGCAGGTGCGGGAAGCGTCGCCGGGCTCGCGGGGCACGGGCATGCCCACACCCGTCTCGGGGCAAAGCGGCACCAGGTCGGCGGCGGCCGCCAGGAGGTCATGCACCTCGGCACAGGTCTTCAGGCGGCCGTCGTAGCGGACGTTCTGCCCCAGGAGGCAGGCGCTGACGGCGATGACGGGGCGGATGGGCATGCGGGCTCCGGGGTCCGGCGGCGAAAGGGCGGCCTGCCCTCCCGCCGCCGGACCGCGCGGTGTCAATGGGCGAGCAGGGCCGGCGTCCAGCTGACCTGGGCGACGAACGCGGTGTCGCGCGACTCGGCGCGCAGCGGGCTGTCCCAGCTCGTGGCCGCGGGGATGCGCACGCCGACGAAGGGGCACCAGCGACCCACAGCGTAGGACACGCCGGGAAGCACGTCCACCAGCGTGCCCGAGGCGTCGACGCCCCAGCTGCTGCCCGGGGAGCCGTCGCTGTAGGACTGGTCCACCTCGTCGTCCTGGACCTGCAGCACGGTCACGCCTGCGTGCAGCCACCAGCGGCCGTGCACGTTCAGGCGGGCGAAGGCGGCGCCGGCGAACTGGTCGCCCCGGGTCGTGGTGGTGGTCATGGTCGAGCCGCCGCCGAAGTCGGTGATCGTCTCCTGCTCGCCGTTGGTGCGGTACAGCAGGGAGCCCAGCCACTGGAGCTTCGCGCCGCCGCCCGCCAGCTGCACGCGGCCGAACCAGTCGGTCGAGCCGGTGCCCAGGGGCGTGGCGTAGTCGACGCCGTCGACGGAATCGGTTTTCTCGTCGTCGCCGGTGGGCAGCTTGACGCTGGCCTGCACGCGCAGGTCCAGCCCCGACGGCCAGGCGCGGCGGTACTCGCCTTCCAGGCCGATGTCCCCCAGGCCGCCGGCCTTCGCCTCGGTGTTCCAGTAGGTGTAGGTGCGCGAGAAGATCAGCGGCACGCGGGCCTTCACCGACAGCGCCGGGGTGAAGCGGTAGGAGGGCGTCAGCACGCCGGCCGACTGGCCGCTGACCACCTCGAAGCCGGCGGTGGCCCCGAAGCCCGGCGCAGGGTCGAAGCCCGCCGGGGGCGCGAAGTCCAGGACCGAGGGCTGAAGCAGGGGTGCCAAGGCGGGATCGCCGGCCGGATCGTCGAGGCCGCCGCCCTGGTCGGGCTGGGACTGGGCGATGGCCTGGCCGGCGGCCAGCGCGAGGATGACGAGCAGGGGAAGCAGCAATCGGGGCGCGCGCATGGCCGCCCTCCTTTCTGAAGATGGTTTGTCACAATTGTAACACTCCGGCAAGCGGTTGCAAGCAAACCGGATCGGATCACGGAATCGGGACCGTCGCCTGCGAATCCGGCTGGCACACGCTTCGCGGCGGTGCTAGGCTCGACGGACCTGATCCTGGGACGGTAAAAGGCTTCATGCGGGGGAACGATCGACCATGACGAACAAGCATCGACGGGGATGGGCGGTCGCGGCGCTGGTGCTGGCGGCGGGGCTGGCCCTGGCCGCGCTGCCCCAGCGCAGCGTGCAGGTGCGCAGCGGGCAGCTGCGCGAGACGCCGGGATTCCTCGGGCGCATCGTGGGCGAGCTGGCCTACGGCGACCGGCTCGAGGTGCTCGAGGCGAAGAACGGCTGGTCGCGGGTGCGCGACGCCGCCGGGCGCACCGGCTGGGTGCACGACTCGGCCCTGACCGAGAAGAAGGTCGTGCTGACGGCCGGCACCTCGGACGCGGGCACCGGCGCCAGCGGGCAGGAGATCGCGCTGGCCGGCAAGGGCTTCAGCGAGGAGGTCGAGAAGGCCTACCGCGGCGAGCATCCCGACCTCGACTACACGTGGGTCGACCGCATGGCCTCGTTCACCGTGAGCCCCGAGGCGTCGGCGGCATTCGTGCGCGAGGGCGGCCTGGCGCCCGCCGAGGGAGGTGCGCGATGAACCGCAGGACGCTGATCATGCTGGCCCTGGGCGCCGCGCTGCTGGCGGCCGGCTGCGCGACCGTGGCCCGGGTGGGCACGCAGGTGGCGCAGGGCTCGGGCGCCATCACCGAGGACCAGGCCGGCAGCATCAACCGCACCACCGACGCGCTGGAAAAGACCTTCCAGGACATCACGCCCGAGCAGGAGCACTACATCGGGCGCGCCGTGGCCGCCGACATCCTGGCCTCGTACAAGCCGGCCGACCGCCAGTCGTTCGACGCCTACCTGAACACGCTGGGGCAGACGCTGGCCCTGGCCTCGAACCGGCCCGAGACCTTCGGCGGCTGGCACCTGCTGCTGCTGGACAGCGACGAGATCAACGCCTTCGCCGCGCCGGGCGGGCTGATCCTGGTCACGAAGGGCCTGGTGCGCTGCTGCGCGAGCGAGGACGAGCTGGCCGCGGTGCTGGCCCACGAGATCGCGCACGTGCAGAACCGCGACGGCCTGAAGGCCATCAAGAAGAGCCGGCTGACCGCCGCCCTGGCCACCATCGGCGTGGAGACGGCGCGGCAGCTGGGCGACCAGCAGATCCGCGACCTGGCCGGGCAGCTCGAGGGCAGCGTGCACGACATCACGCAGACGCTGGTGAACAACGGCTACGCGCGCGGGCTCGAGTTCCAGGCCGACCGCGACGCGGTGGTCATCCTCGAGCGGCTGGGCTACGACCCCTCGGCGCTGGTGCGCATGCTCGACACGATGGGCAAGCGGGTCAAGCCGGGCGGGCCCGGATTCGCCCACACGCACCCGTCGCCGGCCGACCGCATCGCCGAGGTGAAGCCCGAGGCGGTGGCCATGAGCGGCGGCGAGCCGTCGCTGCGGGCCCAGCGCTTCGCCGCGGCCATGGCCGGCCTGTAGGGCGTGGCGTCGGCAAGGGCACACGGGCTGCTGATCGGGGCCGGGGCCGCCGCCCTGGCCCTCGGCCTTTGGTGGTCCGGCGCGCTGGATGCCGCCGAGCGCATGACCTGGGATGCCCGCGTGCGCCTGCTGGCACGGCCCGGCCCCCACACCGACCGCGTCGTGCTGGTGCTGCTGGACCAGGCCAGCCTGGACTGGGCCGAGCGCGAGAACGGCCTGGGCTGGCCGTGGCCGCGGCAGGTTTACGTGCCTGTCGTCGACTTCTGCGCGCGAGCGGGCGCGGCGGCGCTCGCCTTCGACTTCGTGCTGACCGAGCCGTCGACCTACGGCGTCGAGGACGACGAGCTGCTGGCCCAGGCGATCGCCCGGCAGGGACGCTTCGTGGCGCCGCGGTACCTGGCGGCGGATCCCGACAGCCTGGAGGCGACGCGCGCCGACGAGCCGATCGCCGAGATCGCCGGCGCCGCGCGCTGCCTGGGCAACGTCGCGGGGCAGCCGGATCCCGACGGCGTCTTCCGCAGCGCGGCGCTGGTCAAGCGCTTCGGCGGCGAGCCGGTGCTGTCGCTGGGCGCGGCGGCCTGGCGCGTGGGCGCGCACCGCGACGACGATCCGCGGCTGGTGGACGGCGCCCTGGTCGTCGGCGACCGGACCGTGGACCTGGGCCCGGGCGGCACGGTGCTGCTGCGGTTCCGCGGCGGACCCGGTGCCTACCGCACCTACAACGCCGCGGCGGTGATCCGCTCGGAACTGCAGATCGAGGCGGGCGGCACGCCGGACATCGACCCGTCGGCCTTCGCCGACGCCTTCGTGCTGTTCGGCTACAGCGCCCTGGGCCTGCACGACATGCGCTCGACGCCGACGGACGCCGTGGCGCCGGGCGTGTTCGTGCACGCGACGGTGCTGGACGACCTGTTGGGCGACGACTTCATGCGGCCGGCGCCCTGGACCGCCGGCGCCGCGTTCACCCTGGTGCTGGCCCTGGCCGTCGCCCTGGCGGTGACCGGCGCGGCGCGCGTGCGGCGCGGCGTGGCGGCGGGCGGCGCGCTGCTGCTGGCCGCGCCGGCGGCGGGGCTCGTGGCCTACGGGCCGGGCTGGTGGTGGCCGGTGATGCCCGGCGCCATCGCGGCGGCGCTGGCGCTGCTGGGCGCCCTGGTGCGCAACTACGCCACCGAGGGGCGGCAGCGACGGTACCTGAAGGGTGCGTTCCGGCAGTACCTGAGCCCGGCGGTGATCGAACGGATCCTGGTCGATCCGTCGGCGCTGCAGCTGGGCGGCGAGCGCCGCACGCTGACGATCATGTTCACCGACCTCGCGGGCTTCACCAGCCTGAGCGAGGGGCTCGACCCGGTGGCGCTGACGGCGCTGCTGAACGACTACCTGACGGACATGACCGACATCATCCTGGCCGAGGGCGGCACCCTGGACAAGTACGAGGGTGATGCGATCATCGCCTTCTGGAACGCGCCGCTGGACCAGTCCGATCATGCCCTGCGCGCCTGCCGCGCGGCGGTGGCCTGCCAGCGGCGGCTGGCCGCCCGGCAGGACGACTTCCGCGCCCGCTGCGGTCGCGAGCTGCGCATGCGCGCGGGCCTGCACACCGGCGACGTCGTGGTGGGCAACATGGGCTCGCGGCAGCGCTTCGACTACACGGTGCTGGGCGACGCGGCCAACCTGGCGGCGCGCCTCGAGGGCGCCAACAAGGCCTTCGGCACCGCCACCATGATCAGCGAGGCCACGCGGGCCGCCTGCGGCGATGCGCTGCTGGTGCGGCCGCTGGGCGACGTGCGCGTGGTGGGCCGACGCGAAGCGGTCGCGGTGCACGAGCTGCTGGGCCTGGCCGGCGATGCGCGGCCGGGCTGGCTCGACGACTGGACGGCGGGCCTGGCGGCCTGCCGCGACGGGCGGCCGGAAGAGGCGCTGGCGGCCTTTGCGCGGGCCGGCGACGATGCGCTGGCGGCACACGCGGCGGCGCGGCTGCGGGACGATCCGGACTTCCGCGGCACCTGGACCCTCGACAGCAAGGGCTGAGGCCCCGGCGACCAAGGAGACACACGTGGGCGGCTACGCGAACCTGATCATCGAATGCGCCGTGCTGGCGCTCATCGTGCTGCTGGCCTCGGCGGCCAGCCTGCCCCTGCGGCGGCGGCTGCAGTACGAGCCGGGCACGCGGCGCGGCCTCGGCCGCCTGCCCCTGGACCTGCTCGCCCATGCGTCGCGGCCGGTGATGGTGCTGGTGCTGTCGGAGGCCGTGCTGCTGCTGGGCGGCTCGTGGGCACCGCTCGAGGCCTGGCGCGCGGCCAACCCCGCCCACGTCGAGGGCTGGCTGCTGTTCTGGGCCGGCACGGCGCTCATCACGCTGGCCGAGGGCGTCGTGCAGGGGTTCTTCCACGTGCAGGGCCGCGACTTCCCGCTGCCGGACCTGCTGGCGGACATCCTGCGCGCAGTGCTGGTGGCGGCGCTGGGCCTGGCGGTGGCCAAGGCCGAGCTGGGCCTGGACATCGGGCCGCTGCTGGCCTCGACCGCATTGCTGACGGCGGTGATCGGCTTCGCGCTGCAGGGCGTGCTGGGCAACCTGATGGCCGGCATGTCGCTGCACCTGGCGCGGTCGCTGCGGCAGGGCGTGTGGGTGGACATCGACGGGATCGAGGGCGTGATCACCAAGACCAACTGGCGCGAGACGCGGCTGCGCACGCGCGGCGGGCACGTCTACATCATCCCCAACGGCAAGGTGGCCGACGCGCGCATCCACAACATGACCGAGCCGACCCCGCTGCGCCGGCACGTGCTGACGGTGGGCGCAAGCTACGCCGATGCGCCCGACGCGGTGATCGCGGCGCTGATCGCCGCGGCGAAGAGCGTGCCCGAGGTGCGCTCGCAGCCTGCGCCGGACGCGATGATCGTGGCCTACCTCGACTTCGGCATCAACTACCGGCTGGAGTTCTGGACCCGCGAGTACTCGCGGCGGGTGGCCATCGAGGGCGCCGTCAACCGCATGATCTGGTACCAGTTCAAGCGGCGAGGCATCGAGATCCCCTTCCCCATGAGCGACCAGCTGCTGAACGACTTCATGGCGGTGGTCTACAACCAGCGGCGCCTGCCGCCGGCGCCCGAGGACACGGCGCGCACGGTGGACGACCTGCTGGGCAGCGACCTGTGCACGAAGCTGCTGACCGGGCCGGACGGCGCGCCGCTGCTGGGCCGCGACGAGCTGGCCGCGGCGGCGGGCCTGGTGCGGCGGCAGCTGTACACGCGGGGCGAGACCCTGTGCGTCGAGAACACGCCGGGCGAGGAGTTCTGGGTCGTCGTGCGCGGACGCCTGCAGGGCGAGATCCGGCGCGGCAACGAGGCCGCGGCCGTCACCTTCGACCTCGGGCCCGGCGCGGTCGTCGGCGAGATGGGCGCACTGACGGGCGTGCCGCGCAGCGCCACCATCCACGTGGGCGAGAGCGCCGAGCTGCTGATGTTCGGCCCCGAGGCCTTCGCCGCGCTGCTGGGCCTGCATCCGGCCATCCCCGAGCGCCTGGCCGACCTCGCGGCCGAGCGCACGGCGCGGAACCACGAGGCGTTCGAAGCCCTGGCGCGCGAGCTGGCCGCCGGCGCCGACGTGCAGCTGGAGCGCGACGGGATCCTGCGGCGGCTGCGGCGCATGGTGGGCATGCGCTGACCGGGCGCAGGGCCGTCCTTGACCGCGGGCGGTCCGTCCCCCACCCTCGCGGCATGCTGCACCGCCTGCGCACCTGGCTCGACCGCCGGTTCGAGCGTCCCGGTCCCCGGTTCGTGGTCCACGACGGGTATCGCGAGTCCGTGCCCGTGGGCCCCTACGATCCCGAGCGGCCCCTGCGCATCGCCACCTACCTGCAGCGTCAGGGGCTGGCCGGGCGCGGCATGATCAGCCGGCCGCGGCCCGCCTCGCTCAAGCGCCTGGCCCTGGTGCACGACGCCGCCTACCTGCACGCGCTCGAGGACGCGTCGGCGCTCGAACCCATCCTGGGCCTGCCCGTGGACGCGGCCACCGGCGACCGCTTCCTGGCGGTGCAGCGGCTGATGTGCGGCGGGACCCTGCGCGCAACGCACCACGCCCTGCTGTCGGGCGCGACGGCCATGAACCTGGGCGGCGGGTTCCACCATGCCCAGCGCGACCGGGGCAGCGGCTTCTGCGCCTTCAACGACGTGGCCGTGGCCATCGCCTCGCTGCGCCGGCGGGGCTTCGCCGCGCCCATCCTGGTGGTGGACCTGGACCTGCACGACGGCGACGGCACGCGGGCCATCTTCGCCGACGACCCGACGGTGCACACGTTCTCCATCCACAACCACGACCTGGGCACGGCCGCCGCGACGGCGTCCACGAGCGTGGCCCTGGGCTCGGGCGTCGACGACTCGGCCTACCTGGCGGCGCTGCACGTGCACCTGCCGCCGGTGGTGCGCGCTTTCAAGCCCGGCCTGGTCTACTACCTGGCCGGCGCGGACCCTGCGCTGGACGACCACCTGGGCGACTGGCGCGTGACCCTGGGCGGGCTGCTGGCGCGCGACCGCTTCGTGCTGGGCCTGCTGAAGGAGGAGTGCGGCTGCCCCGTGGTGGTGGTGCTGGCCGGCGGCTACGGGCCGCAGGCCTGGCGGCATGGCGCGGCGCTGGGCTCATGGCTGGTCAGCGGCAGCAGCGCGCTCGAGGTGCCGGTGGACCTCGAGCTGCCGGTGCACCGGTACCGGGACCTGTTCCGGATGCTGCGGCTGGGTCCTGGCCGCCAGCGCGAACGCGCGAGCGACGACGACTGGGGCCTGACCCACGACGACGTGGCCGGCGTCCTGGGCGCGGCCGAGACGCGGTTCCTGGGCCGGTACTCGCGCCACGGGATCGAGCTGGCCCTCGAGGAATCGGGCCTGCTCGACCGCCTGCGCGGCCGCGGCTACCGGGACCTGCGGCTGGACCTGGACCTGGCCGATCCTCTCGGCCACCTGCTGCGCATCACCAGCGAGGACGGTCCCGCGCCCGTGGTGCTGTTCGAGGTGCGCCTGCGCATCGACCGGGCCGTGCTGCCGGGCATGACGATGCTGGTGGTGGAGTGGCTGCTGATCCAGGACGCGGGCGGCCGCTACGAGATGACGCGGCCGCTGCTGCCGGGCCAGCGCCATCCGGGCATGGGCCTGCTGCGCGACACGGCGGCGATGCTGATCGTGGTGTGCGAGCGGCTCGAGCTGGACGGCATCGCGTACACGCCCAGCCACTACCACCTGGCGCGCATGAGCCATCCGGCGGGCCGCTTCGCCGATCCCGAGCGCGAGGGCCGCTACCTGGCGGTGGCGCGGGCCGTGGGCCACCTGCCCCTGGACGAGGCGGCCGCGGCGGTGCACGGCGGCCGGCTCGTCGACGCGCGGAGCGGGGAGGCGATCGGCTGGGATCCGGCACTGGTGGTGCTGCCGGTGAGCGACGGGCTGCGGCGTCGGCTCGAGGATCCGGCGCGGAAGCAGCAGGAGGCGCGGGCCGCCGGACACTGGCACCCGCGCCTCCGTTCCGCCGGCGCCGCCCCCGAGGAGGATGGGGACGGACGCCGGCCGCGCAGCTAGGCGAACAGGGCGCGGGTCAGCGAGATGCCCACGCCCACGGCGATGGCCGCCGCCGCCCTCTTGGCCGGCGAGTCGAGGAAGTCGCGCGCCGCGCCCAGGGCCTTGTTCACGGGGTGCTCGCGGGCGAGGTCGACGATGACCGGCGGCCGCTCCTGCTGGTACCAGACCAGGCCGGCCTTCAGGCGCGGATCCTCGGGCGCCAGGTTCTGCGCCTTCATGAGGTAGCCGTAGCCCTCCTCGATCCGCGACGCCCGCATGTTGATGAAGCCGAGGGCGAGGTACCCCGCCGGCGAACGCTTGGCGATGCGCACCGCCATCTGGGCCAGCTTCTCCGCGGTGACGAAGCGCCCGCCCTCCTCGGCCACGCAGATGGCCAGGCCGGCCAGCGCCTCGGCGTCCTTGCCGTTCTCGGCGACCAGGCGGCGGAATCGCGCTTCGGCCTCGTCGACCTGACCCTCGAACAGGAGGCGGTAGGCCGCCTTCACGCCCGGGCTGGTCTCCATGCGACTGACGAATTGCCCGCCGCCGATGTTCAGGAGCTCGCGAATCTCACTCATGGCCTTGCCTCGCGTTGCATTTGTCCCTGGGCCGTCGTGCAGGTTGGGCGTCCTGCGGCTCCGTTGGGTTCCTGTCGTTCCCTGCGCATCCCTGCGCCCCGCTCCTGCCCGAGACGTTGCAGGCGGCGGGCCGCTGTGTGAGGTTTTCGTGAGGATCTTGCGGCGCGGCCGATCGCTTCTATCCTTAGGGGGCCGCCTAGAGGAATCCTGGACCACGATCGAGACCGGGAGGAAGCCATGAGCCTCCAGAAGCGCTACCTGAAGACCAGGGAAGTCAGCAAGGTGACGTTCCGCCTGCCTGCGGAGGCCGCGCCCGCGGCCGCCGCGGTGATGCTGGTGGGTGATTTCAACGGCTGGGATCCGCAGGCCACGCCCATGACGCGCCTGCGCAACGGCGAGTACAAGGTCACGCTGGACCTCGAGCCCGGCCGGGAGTACGGTTACCGCTTCCTGATCGACGGCGCCGTGTGGGAGAACGACTGGGAGGCCGACAAGTACGCCCCCAGCGGCTTCGCCGACGCCGAGAACTCCGTCGTCATCGTCTGACAAGGCCGCCATGCCCGTCATCCCACGCCGACCGCTGCGCGACCAGGTGCAGCTCGAGATCCGCGAACGCATCATCGACGGGCGGCTGCCGGCTGGCGCCAGCCTGAACGAGGTGCGCCTGTCCGGGGACCTGGGCATCAGCCGCACGCCCCTGCGCGAGGCGATGCTGGCGCTGGAGGCCACCGGCTTCCTGGCCAGCGCCATGGGCCACGGGTTCCGGGTGCCGACGCTCGAGGCGGCCGAGTTCCTTGGCCTGGCGGCCATGCTGGCGCGGCTCGAGCCCCTGGCCATCGCCTCGTCGCCCGATCCCTCCGCCGGCAAGCTGATGGAGATGCAGAACCTGGTGCAGCGCGCCAGGCTGGCCGCGGGCCAGCCCGGGCCGCGCACCACGGCGGCGGCCGCGGCGCTGCTGCCCGGCTTCTCGGCGCTGCTGCTGGGCGGATGCCCCAACGCGCCGCTGCGGCAGGACGTGATGCGCCTGCACGCCCTGGGCGCGCGCTACTGGTTCGCGGCGGTGGCGGCAGGATTCCCGGCCGGCGCGCTGGTGGCCTACGTCGAGAAGCTCTATGCCGAGGTGCACGCGCGCCGTCGTGCCGCTGCGGCCGACCACATCGCCGCCTCGCTCGAGCCGCTGGCCGACCAGGCGACGACGCTGCTGCCCTAGCGCGTTCCCGCTAGATCATCCGGACCAGCCACGACCGGTTGCGCCGCTTCACGCCGCCGAACCACACCACCAGCGGCGCCATCGCCGCCAGCAGCGCGACCCAGCCGATCAGCGAGCCCATCACCGCGCTCTC
Source organism: Candidatus Krumholzibacteriia bacterium (assembly GCA_035399525.1). Lineage (GTDB taxonomy): Bacteria > Krumholzibacteriota > Krumholzibacteriia > LZORAL124-64-63 > LZORAL124-64-63 > JACZKN01. Next base: position 19,129 of record DAOPJF010000006.1, read on the forward strand.
GTGGTAGAACAGGCCCAGGCGCCGGGCCACCAGGGCCAGCACCGGGATGTGCACGCAGTAGAAGAACAGCGGCACCTGCCCCACCTTCGCCAGCGGGCGCAGCACGCGCGAGCGGGCGTCGATCCAGCTGAAGACGCCGACCAGCGCGATGACCGTGCCGCAGAGCCACAACTGGTGGGCCAGGCTGGGCGGGTACTTCTGCACCAGGAAGAAGGAGTACGAGAAGAAGGTGTTCCAGGCGAACAGGTTGCCGTAGCCGTGGCCCAGCCGCACCAGGTAGGCCAGCGCCACCAGGCCCAGGCCCACGCCGATGGAGCGTCGCGCGCGCACGTCGGCGTCGGTCCAGGTGGTGCACCAGAAGTCGGCCATGACGCTGCCCGCCAGGGCCAGGGCGAACCAGGGGATCAGCGGGTACTTGGTGAAATCGCCGGCGTCCACCAGCAGCTGCATGACGTAGTGCACCGGCGCGCCGTGGTCATACGGGATGCGCAGCAGCAGCGGGTGCACCAGGAACAGCATGGCGGCCAGCGCCGCCCGGGCCTGCCAGCGCCATCCGGCCAGCAGCACCACCAGGATCATGGACAGGCCGATGGTCGCGATGATGCCCAGGTGGTCCAGCCGCAGGCGGTCGAATCCGCTCCAGCTGGCGTTCACCCACAGCCACTGCACCGCCACCAGGAACAGGCCGCGCTGGATGAAGCCCCAGCGCACCGCGCCGGCCGCTTCGCCGTTGCCGCGGCGGCGCCAGAACACGTAGTGGGCCATGGCGCCGTTCATCATCAGGAAGCCCGGCGCGCACAGGTACCCCATGTACCGCAGCAGGAACTGCGGCGTGTTGTCGAAGAACGGGTCGATGGGGTCGAGGCTCAGCCACGCCGAGTTGAAGTAGTAGTTGCTGTGGCCCAGGGCCATCATCACGCCGATGAGGCCGCGGAACTCGTCGATGAACGCGAAGCGGGCGCCGCGCGCCGGGGTCTGCGCTGTCACGGGGCGGTCCGTCCTTTCCCGGCGCGTCATGGCGCCGTGACCGTGCGCACCACGCGCAGGCCCACCGTGTCGTCGGCCGAATCGGGATAGCGGCGCGCCCGCGCGGCGCTGCGGCAGTCCTCGGCCGGGCCGTACCAGCTGCCGCCGCGCACCACGCGCTCGCCGCCGGACGCCGGGCCGGCGGGATCGCGCACC
>DAOPJF010000007.1:0-20014 GCA_035399525.1 Candidatus Krumholzibacteriia bacterium
GGTGATCGGCGCAGCGCCCACGAGCTTCGGCGCCGTGGGGTCGCGCACGTCGATCACCTGCACGCCCGCCTCGTCGTCGGCCACGTAGGCCCAGGGGCCGTCCACGCGCACGCTCCAGGCCAGGCCAGGCGTGGCCACGAAGCCCACGAGCGCCGGCGTCGCGGGATCGGCGACATCCACCACCGCCAGGCCGCGGCCGTACTCGGCCACGTACAGGTACCCGCCCTGCACCGCCAGGGCCACGGCCGAGCCCTCGAGCATCAAGGTTCCCGCGAGCGCCGGGGCCAGGGGCGCGGACACGTCGACGGTCCAGATGCCCGCGGTCGAGCCCGCCACGTAGGCGACATGGCCGTCCACCTCGACGTCGAGCGCATTGCCCGGCAGCATCAGGCGCGACAGGTTCTGCGGCGACGTGGGCGTGGTGACATCCACCAGGCGCAGCCCCTCCTCGCGGTCGGCCAGGTAGGCGACGCCCGACTGCACGTCGGCCTGCAGCGCGTAGCCCGGCGTGTTGAAGGTGGCGCGCAGCTGCGGCAGGAACGGCAGCGAGACATCGACGACGTGCAGGCCCGCGGTCCCCGCCGAGACGTAGGCCAGCGCCCCGTCGAAGGTCACGCCCAGCGCCAGGCCGCCCAGGGCCAGCGATCCCACCGGCGACGGCGCCGCCGGGTTGGCCGCGTCGATCAGCCGCAAGCCTGCCGCGCGGTCGGCCACGAGCACGGTGGTGCCCGCCAAGGCCGTCTCGTAGGCGTAGTCGGGGGCGGCCGCCGTGCCGATGGGCTCGGGGCTGAAGGGATGGTGCACGTCGAACACCTGCAGGCCGGGATAGCCGTCGGCGACGTAGGCCAGCGCGCCGTCCAGGCGCACCTTCCCGGCCAGGCCGAGGGTGTTGGCGCGGCCGGTCAACACGGGCAGGTCGGCATCGGACACGTCCACGAGCATCAGGCCCGCGTCCCAGCAGGCCACCGCCGCCTGGCCGCCGGACACCGCGACGCCGTGGGCCGCACCCGGCAGCGCCAGCTGCCCGCGGCGCACCGGTGCCGCGGGAACGGCGAGGTCGAAGATCACCAGGCGGGCGCCGCCGGCATCGGCCACGTACACCAGGTCGCCGACCGCGGTCAGGCCCATGGGCGTCATCGGCTCGACCAGGCTGCCCACCAGCTGCGGCGCGGCGGGATCGGCCACGTCCAGGACCAGCAGCAGCGAGTCGGCCGCCGCCAGCACGCGGTCGCCGTCCAGCGCCACCGCCCGTACCGGCGCCGAGGTCGGGAATGATCCGAGCAGCCCGGGATCGGACGGCACGCCGCACCCGAGCACCTGCACGCCACCGGCGCCGGCCGCGGCGACCACCAGCGTGTCCCTGGTCGCGACGCCCAGCGCAGGGCCCGCCAGGTCCAGGCGCGCCACCAACTGCGGCGCGGTGGGATCACTGCAGTCGACGACCTGGAAGCCCGAGTCGGCCGCGGCGATGCACACGGCCGTCCCGACACGAGCGAGGTTCTGGGCCAGGCCTGGCGTGTCCAGGCCGCCGATCAGCACCGGCGCCGCGGCCTCCGTGCCGTCGAACACCCGCAGACCGAAGTCGTCGGCCACGTAGACCAGCGGCGCGGCGACGTCGACGCAGCGCGACGGCCCCGGCGTGGCGCCCTCGCCGACCCAGCGCACCTGCTGCCGGTAGTCGACGCACTGGGCCGCCGCGGCCCCCGCGCCGAGGCCAACGACAAGGACGGCGGCCGAAAGGGCCGCCGCACCGAGGCGCGCCGGACGGTCGAGGCTGGGTATCACAGGTTCCCCCGATGATGGACGCATGGCAGCACGGCTCCGTGATGCTCTCTATGGTAAGGGATCGGGGGCGAAAACGGGGAGATATTGTGGGGAAGGCCGGAAATCCGGCGGGAACGGCGGGAACGGCCCTAGTCCCGGGGATCGGGGCCCGCCGCGGCCGTCCGGGAGGCGGCCTGCGACCGCTCGGCTTCGATGCGGCGGCGCACTTCGGGCCGCGGCGTGTGCCGCCAGCCAGGACCGCCCACCAGGCCCGAGAGGTACCCTAGCCCGGCGCCGAGGTGGATCGCCACGAAGCACCGCACGGCCGCGAACCACAGCGCCGGCCGCCAGCGCGCCAGGCGCCCGGCCAGGCCCACCGTCACCAGGGCATAGGTCGCCCCCATGGCGCCCCAGGCCGCCCACGCGGCCGGCCAGGCGAACCCCATCAGCGGCAGCAGGCCGGCGACCAGCACCAGCACGGCCAGGCCGAGCGCCGGCGCCGAGATGGTGCCGGGGTACTTGCGTCCCATCAGCGCACGGCCGTAGCCGTAGCGGTACAGCTGGCGCAGCAGGCCGCGCCAGTCGCGGCGCGGGTGGTACGACACGGTGAAATCGGGATCGTGGTAGGCCTCGACGCCGGCGCGGTGCACGCGCAGGTTGAACTCGAGGTCCTCGGCCGCGTCGAAGGCCTCGTCCACGCCGCCGAGCTCCTCGAACAGCCGGCGCTCGTAGCCGCAGCCCGCGCTCAGCGGATTGCAGTGGCCGCAGGCCTCGTCGTAGATCTTCGAGCCGGTCTGGTGGCCGAGGGCCGAGTTCCGCGTGACCGACACCGCCTGCTGGAACACGCTGACGCCCGCATCGAGCTGCGGCTGGGGCCGCGACAGGCAGCGCTCGCCGCGCTGGAAGGCCGCGAGCGCCGAGGCGAGCATGGTCGGGCTGGCGATCTCGCAGTGGCCGTCGACGAACAGGATGTAGGGCGCGCGCGCGTGGGCGGCACCGATGTTGCGGCCGGCGCCCGAGGTGAAGCGCGGGTTGTACAGCAGGTGGATGTGCGGGTGATCTCCCGCCGCCGCGAGCACGTCCGACCGCGTGGCGTCCTCGCTGTACCCGTCCACGACGATGATCTCGTACCGCTCGGGCTCCAGCGTCTGCGCGCAGAGCTGGTCGAGCACGGCACGGATGTGCCCGGCCTCGTTGCGGACGGGCATCACCACCGTCAGTTCGGGACGCTGGGTCATGGACGCTTCTCAATCGGTGCAAGCCAGGCGATCGGCTTCGTATTGGGAAAGGAAGATCAGTAGACTGCCCCCCACTGTCAACGGGGGTTATCGGCGGGTTCAATCGAGGCTGAAGTTCCTTTGGCCCAGGCGACGGCGGGCCAGGGTCCAGAAGCCCGGCCGGTGGGCGTCGGCCTCGCGGATCCGCTTGCGGGTCTGGGGGTTCCACGGCCGGCGCTCCCGGCGGAACGGGGCCAGGCCGGCCAGCCCGTCGCGCACGGCCTGCAGCCAGGCCAGGCCGTGGCCGTCGCGCAGGCTGTAGACCAGCATGGCGCCGAGCCCCCGGGCGAGGTAGCCGGCGGCATAGTCGGCCGGCTGGTGCAGCACCGCGACCCAGAACAGGTTGCGGGTGTCGAAATAGTAGCGCCGCCAGCCGGGGCGGCCCTCCATGCGGTGGTCGTGGCCCACGCGGATGCGTCCGTCGTGGGCGATGTCCCAGCCCGCATCCAGCAGGCGGTAGGCCAGGTCCAGGCCCTCGTGGGAGATGAAGAAGTCCTCGCGGTACAGGCCGGTGGTCGCGAGCGCCGCGCGCCGGTAGGCCACGGCGCCTTCGGTGATCTCGTAGGTGGCGAAGCAGGTGTCCGCCTCGGTCACCGGTCGCCGGTGCACCCAGTCGCGCACGCGGTCGGTGCCGGGCCAGGTGCAGGTGAACGTGACCGCGCCGAGACCCGGCGCCTCGGCGAAGGCCCGGCGCACGGCGGCCAGCTGGTCCGGCCCGAAGTCCACCATGTCGTCGTCGAGGGTCACGACCACGTCGCCGGTGGCGATCTCCAGGCCGCGGTTGCGCCCGCCAACGCCGGTGTTCACCGGCAGCGCCACCAGCCGCACGCGCGGATGCCCGACCGCGATGGCCTCGGCCGTTCCGTCGCTGCTCCCGTTGTCCACGGCGATGAGCTCGACCCCGGGATCGTCGAGCCGGTCGAGCTGCCCGAGCAGGCGCAGCACCGCCGGGCGCCGGTTGCAGGTCAGGACCACGAACGAGACCGCCAGGGGCTCACGCATCGGCGCCCCCGCCTTTGCCGTCGAGGGCGTCGAGGCCGCCCGCGAGGTCGAAGCCCCGCGCCACGAGGCCCGGCAGCAGGTGATCGAGCAGCGCGTGGACCACGGTGCTGTAGTCATGCAGCAGCACGATGTCCCGTCCGGCCACCGAGTCCAGCACCCTGGCCGCGACGTCGGCGGCCGCTGCCGGGTCGGTGCAGCGCCAGTCCTCGGAATCGAGGGACCACAGCACGTGCTGCATGCCGTGCCGGCGGGGCCCGAGCAGGCTGGCCGGATGCAGCCGGCCGCCGGGCGCGCGGAAGAACCGCGGCGGGCTGCCGGTCGCCGCGGCGATGGCCGCCGAGCAGTCGCCCATGTCGCGCAGGTAGCCCCAGGGCGCCGGCGCGGCCCCCATGTCGTGGCGATGGGAATGGTTGCCCAGGGCGTGGCCGCCGGCGACGATGGCCCGCGCCAGGTCGGGCGCCTGGGCGACCCGCGGTCCCAGCACGCAGAACAGGGCGCGCGCGCCGTGGGCCTGGAGGCGTTCGAGCACGCCCTCGGTCACGCCCGGCATGGGGCCGTCGTCGAAGGTCAGCAGGATGGTGCGCGGGTGCGACGCGGGCAGGCGGCGGGTGACCAGGGAGGCCAGCAGCGATGCGCGCAGGGTGTTCGGTCTCAAGCGGCGCTCCTTCGCGGGGCGGGCGCACCTCTTCGCCCGCCGGGGCCGCACCACGCTAACACAAATCGCGGCTGCAGGCCAACGGCGGGACGCGGCCCTACCCGGCGCGCAGGCCCCGCAGCAGGAACTCGGCCACCTCGGGCGCCCGGCTCTCCAGCCGCGTGTTTCGCCGGCTGAGGATCCAGTCGGTGGCCATCTCGTCGAGCACGCCGAACACGGCCTTCGCCGCGAACAGCGGGTCGACGTCCGCCCGCAGCGCGCCCTCGCGCCGGCCCTCGTCCACCACCTGGGCGATGATGCCCAGATACTCGCCCACCTGGGCCCGGGACAGCTCCTCCAGGAAGTGCAGGCTGTGGCGCAACTCGACCTGGGTGATGATGGCCAGGTCGCGGTCGCGGCCCACCAGTTCCAGGTGCAGGCCGACGATGGCGCGCAGGCGGTCCTCGGCGCCCGCGAGGTCGGCCAGGCGGCGGCGCCCCTCCGCGATGAAGCGGCCCATGGCGCGGGCGAAGAGCTCGGCCAGGATCTCGTCCTTGTTCGTGAAGTAGAGGTAGATGGTGCCGTCGGCCACGCCGGCGCGGCGGGCGATCATGGCCACCGTGGTGGCGACGTAGCCGCGCTGCGCGATCTCGACGACTGCCGCGTCCAGGATGCGCTCCCGCTTCTCGCCCGTGCTGGTGCGCGCCATGAGTGAATCTCCATTCATCAAAATCCAGACCCGCCGGGTGCCGCGAACCCGGGGCACGGCTCGAGTATACCCTAAATTTATGCCGAAATATACCGATAATCGTCCATCTCGACCGTTGACACCCCCGGGCGCCTGCGGCTACAATGTTGAATGACTATTCATTTTTGACCCCTCCGGATGCGGGCGCGCCCGCGAACGAAAGGCTGGGTCCATGGCCAGGCAGATCCGCAAGGTCGCCGTGCTCGGCTCCGGGGTGATGGGCAGCGCCATCGCGGCCCACTTCGCCAACGCCGGCATCCCGTCCCTCGTGCTGGACATCGTCCCCAAGGATGCGGGCGACGATCCGGTCAAGCGCAACGCCGTCGCCGCCGGCGCCGTCGCCGCGCTGAAGAAGACCAGCCCCTCGCCCCTGTTCTCGGCCGAACGCATCGGGCTGATCGAGACGGGCAACCTCGAGGACCACCTGCCCCGCCTGAAGGAGGCCGACTGGGTCATCGAGGTCGTGAAGGAGGACATGGCCATCAAGAAGATCGTGCTGGGCAACGCCGCCCCGCACATCGCGCCGGGGGCCATCTTCACCAGCAACACCTCGGGCCTGTCGCTGGCCGAGATGGCGTCGGTGCTGCCGGCCGACCTCAGGCCGCGCTTCCTGGGCACGCACTTCTTCAACCCGCCGCGCTACATGGCCCTGTTCGAGGTCATCCCCACCGCGGACACCGACCCCGGGGTGCTGGCGTTCGTCTGCGCCTTCGCCCGCGACCGCCTGGGCAAGGGCATCGTCCGCGCCAAGGACACGCCCAACTTCATCGCCAACCGCGTGGGCGTGCACGCCATGATGGCCACGGTGCAGGTCATGCAGGAGATGGGCCTGTCGCTCGAGGAGGTCGACGCGCTGACCGGCCCGGCCATCGGCCATCCCAAGACCGCCACCTTCCAGCTGGCCGACCTCGTGGGCCTGGACACCTTCCTGCACGTGGCCAACAACCTCTACCCGCTGGTGCCGGACGACGAGGCGCGCGCGCTGTTCCAGGCGCCCGCCTACCTCGAGGCGATGGTGGGCAAGGGCCTGTTGGGCCGCAAGTCGGGCGGCGGGTTCTTCCGCATGGAGAAGCAGGACGGCAAGCGCGTCTTCTTCACCCTCGACCTGGACACCCTCGAGTACCGGCCGCAGCAGAAGGCGAAGTTCGCCGAGATCGAGCAGGGCAAGAGCATCGACGACCTGGGCGAGCGGCTGCGCTTCCTGGCCTTCGGCAAGGGCCGGGCCGGCGAAGCCGTCTGGAAGATGCTGGCCGCGTCGTTCTCCTACGCCGCCATGCGCGTGGGCGAGATCTGCGACCAGGCCGCCGAGATCGACATGGCCATGCGCTGGGGCTTCAACTGGAAGATGGGCCCCTTCGAGAAGTGGGACGCCATGGGCTTCCGCAAGGTGACCGAGCGCCTGAAGGCCGACGGCCGGCCGTTGCCCGCCTGGGTCGACGCCCTGTACGCGGCCGGCGCCGAGAGCCTGTACGCCGAGATCGACGGCGCGATGACCAGCCCCACCGCGCGGCCGGGCGAGCGCGCCCCCCTGCCCCGCGACGAGCGGGCCTGGAGCTTCGACCTGCTGCGCCGCGGCAGCGGCGAGGTGCGGCGCAACCCCGGCGCCAGCCTGCTGGACCTGGGCCAGGGCATCCTGGGCCTGGAGTTCCACTCGAAGATGAACGCCATCGGCCAGGACACCCTGAACATGCTGATGACCGCCTGCGACGAGGCCGAGAAGAACTGGCGCGGCCTGGTGGTCACCAACGGCGCGGACACCTTCTCGGCCGGCGCCAACCTGATGATGCTGATGATGGAGGCGATGGAGGGCAACTGGGACGACATCAACCTGATCGTCAAGGCCTTCCAGCGCGCCTGCGACCGCCTGGAGTTCTGCGGCGTGCCGGTGGTCACCGCCCCGGCGGGCCTGGCCCTGGGCGGAGGCTGCGAGGTCACCCTCGGCGGCAACGCCGTGCGGGCCGCGGCCGAGACCTACATCGGTCTCGTGGAGTTCGGCGCGGGCGTGATCCCCGCCGGCGGCGGCTGCGCGCGCGTGTACCAGCGCAACCTGGCCATGCTGCTCGATCCCAAGGACCTGCAGCCCGCCTTCCGCAAGACCTTCGAGACCATCGGCACGGCGAAGGTGGCCACCAGCGCCGAGGAGGCGCAGCAGCTGGGCTTCCTCCGGCCGGGCGACACCTGGTCCATGAACCGCAGCCACCTGGCGGCCGTCGCCCGCGACCTGTGCGTGGCGCTGGCCGAGAACGACTTCCGGCCGCCGGTGCCCGCGCGCGAGATCCCGGTCATGGGCACGGCCGGCATCGCGCTGGCCGAGTCGGTGCTCTTCAACATGCAGGAGGCCGGCTACATCTCCGAGCACGACCACAAGATCGGCCGCACCCTGGCCCACGTGCTGGCCGGCGGCACCGTGCCCCCGGGCACGACCGTCACGCACGAGCGCATCCTCGAGCTGGAACGCGAAGGCTTCATGCGCCTGATGGGCGAGCGCAAGACGCTCGAGCGCATGGAGTACATCCTCAAGAACGGCAAGCCCCTGCGGAACTAGGAGGGATAGGACATGAGAGAAGTCTTCGTCATCGCCGCCCGCCGCACCGCCGTGGGCAAGGCCCTCAAGGGCAGCCTGCGCCACACCCGCCCCGACGACCTGGGCGCGGCGGTGGTGCGGGCGCTGGTCGAGGGGACGCCGGGGCTCGATCCCGGCCGCATCGGCGACGTGATCATGGGCTGCGCCATGCCCGAGGCCGAGCAGGGCATGAACGTGGCCCGCAACATCGCGCTGCTGGCCGGGCTGCCGGTCACGGTGCCGGGCATGACCATCAACCGGTTCTGCTCGTCGGGCCTGGAGACCATCGCCACCGGCGCCATGCAGATCATGACCGGGCGCTGCGACGCGGTCATCGCCGGCGGCGCCGAGACCATGACCATGGTGCCCATGGGCGGCCTGCGCTACCTGCCGAACCCGACGCTGGCCGCGCGGAATCCCGAGGCCCTGATGAACATGGGCCTGACGGCCGAGCGCCTGGCCGTGCGCGACGGCATCACGCGCGAGGCGCAGGACGCGTTCTCGTACCACAGCCACCGCAAGGCGGCCGAGGCCATCGCCGCCGGCCGGTTCGTCGACGAGATCGTGCCGGTGATGGCCAGCCTGCCGGGCGCCGACGCCAAGGGCCGCCCCGTCGAGCAGCTCGTCGAATTCAAGGTCGACGAGGGCCCCCGCGCCGACACGACGGTCGAGGCGCTGGCGAAGCTGAAGCCCGCCTTCAAGCAGGGCGGCACCGTGACCGCCGGCAACAGCAGCCAGATGAGCGACGGCGCCGCGGCGGTGCTGCTGGTGTCGGGCGAGGTCGCCAGGGAACTGGGCGTCCAGCCCCTGGCGCGGTTCGTCGACTACCGCGTGGCCGGCGTGCCGCCCGAGATCATGGGCATCGGCCCGGTCGAGGCCGTGCCGATGGTCATGAAGGCCGCCGGACTGTCGCTGGGCGCCATGGACGTGATCGAGCTGAACGAGGCGTTCGCCGCCCAGAGCCTGGCCGTATGCAAGGGACTTGGCCTGGACGCGGCCGACCCGCGCCTGAATCCCAACGGCGGCGCGGTGGCCCTGGGCCATCCCCTGGGCTGCACCGGCGCCAAGTTGACGACGAGCGCCCTGCATGAACTGAAGCGCCGGGGCGGCAGGCACGCCCTGGTCACCATGTGCATCGGAACCGGCATGGGTGCCGCGGGCATCTTCGCCGCCGTCTAGGAGGACCGCAATGAGCGACAAGAGCTACCTGACCGGCGGCGAGTTCCTGCTCAAGGCCACCGCCCCGGCCGACGTCTTCACCCCCGAGGACTTCGACGAGAACCAGCGCATGTTCGCGCAGATGGTCGAGGACTTCATCGAGCGCAACATCGCGCCCGTGCGCGAGGAGTTCGAGTACCACGGCAACACGATGATGGGCAAGGACCTGCTGAAGCAGGCCGGGGCCCTGGGCCTGCTGATGGCCGACATCCCCGAGGCCTACGGCGGCATGGGCTCGACCAAGGCCACCATCATGCTCATCAGCGAGAAGATGGCCGGCGGCGGCAGCTTCGCCGTCACCCACGGCGCGCAGTCGGGCATCGGCACGCTGCCCATCGTGTACTTCGGCAACGAGCAGCAGAAGCAGCAGTACCTGCCCAAGCTGGCCACGGCCGAGAAGCTGACCTGCTACGCCCTGACCGAGCCGGGCAGCGGCTCGGACGCCCTGGCCGCGGCCACGACCGCGAAGCTGAGCGCCGACGGCACGCACTACCTGCTCAACGGCACCAAGCAGTACATCACCAACGCCGGCTACGCCGAGATGGTGGTGCTGTTCGCGAAGGTCGACGGCAAGGACTTCACGGGCTTCATCGTCGACCTGACCGCTCCCGGCGTGACCATCGGCGCCGAGGAGAAGAAGATGGGCATCAAGGGCTCGAGCACCTGCGCCATCACCCTCGAGGACGTGAAGGTGCCCGTCGGGAACGTGCTGGGCGAGATCGGCAAGGGCCACCAGATCGCCTTCAACATCCTGAACGTGGGCCGCTTCAAGCTGGGCGCCAGCACCGTGGGCGGCTGCAAGCTGGCCCTGAAGGCCGCCGTGCCCTATACGAAGCAGCGCCGCCAGTTCGAGACGCGCATCTGCGACTTCGGGCTGATCCGCCGCAAGATCGCCGACGTGGCCGCGGCGACGTTCGCCGCCGAGTCCATGGTCTACCGCACGGCCGGCCTGCTGGATGCGGCCATCGCCACGCTGGACAGGAGCGCGCCCGACTACGACCGGCAGGGCATCCTGATGGTCGAGGAGTTCAGCATCGAGTGCTCGATGATCAAGGTGTTCTCGACCGAGGACTGCGCCCTGGCCGCCGAGGAATGCCTGCAGATGTTGGGCGGCTACGGCTATTGCCAGGAGTACCCGCTGGAGCGGCTGTACCGCGACGAGCGCATCAACCGCATCTTCGAGGGCACGAACGAGATCAACCGCATGATCGTGCCGGGCATGATCCTCAAGAAGGCCATGAAGGGCGAGCTGCCCTTCCTGCAGGCGGCCATGGGCGTGGCGGGCGAGCTGACGAGCCTGCCCTCCTTCGAGGACCCGGGCGAGCCGGGCTGGCTGGACGAGGAGGCCGCGCTGGTCGCCAACATGAAGAAGACCATGCTCGCGGCGCTGGGCCTGGCGGCCCAGAAGTTCGGCCCGGGCATCAAGGATCAGCAGGGCGTGCTGGCGGACGCGGCGGACATCTGCATGGAGGCCTACGCCTGCGAGAGCGCGCTGCTGCGCACGCAGAAGCGGGCGGCGGCCGCGGGCCAGGACAAGGCCGCGGCCATGGCCGACATGCTGACCCTGTACGTGCACGACGCCATGGACCGCGTCGCCGTGAAGGCGCGCAACGTGCTGGCGGCGGCGCTCGAGGGCGACGAGCTGCGGACGACCCTGGCGGGCCTGCGCCGCCTGGTGAAGCACGATCCCGTCAACCGCGCGGCCCTGCACGATGCCATCGCCGCGCGCGTCATCGACGCCGACGGCTACACCGTCGACTGACCCGGCACGACCTTGCGCTGACCGGGCCCGGCGCCCGCCCCCTGCCAGGGGCGGGCGCCTTCTCGTGCCGCCCCCGTTGACCCCGGCGGCGGTCGTTACCTATAATGGCATGTCCGCCCGTCGCTCGTACCTTGGCGGCGCCCGCCGGCGCGCGCCCCCTGCGAAACGGATCTGGTCCAGCGTGAACACCCTGCCCGCCCCGCACCTGCGCCGCGCCGCCCTGCTGGTGGCCGCCCTGCTGGTGGCCGCCGTGTCCGGCTGCGGCCGCGAGGCCCCCTCCTTCGCCCCCGGCGTCCTGGAGGTCACCTCGACCCCGGCCGGCGCGGCCGTGACCCTGGACGGCCTGGACACGGGCCTGGTCACCCCGGCGACCTTCGATCCGCTGGAGGCCGGCCTGCACGAGGTGAGCGTCGCCCTGGACGGCTGGGTCGCCTCGCCGGCGGTGCGGACGGTCGACCTGGGCTACCTCGGCCGGGAGACCGCCGACTTCACCCTGTCGCAGACGGGCCTATCGGTGTCCTCGACGCCGCCGGGGGCCCGCATCCTGATCGACGGCGAGGACACCGGCGTGGTGACGCCCGCCATCGTGGGCCTGCCGGACGGCGGAACGTTCGCCGTGAGCCTGGACCTGGACGGCTACGCGGTGTTCCCGGCCGGGGTGACGGCCGTGGTGGACGCCGGTCGGGTCACGGTGCTCGAGGCCGACGCGTTCACGCTGCGCCCGCGGCGCACCGTGGTGCTCGAGGGCTTCGCCAACGTCGACTGCGGTCCCTGCCCGCAGATGACCGACAACCTGCTGGCCCTGACCGGCGACCCGGCCTACGGACCCGACCGCGTCGTCTTCATCGAGTTCAGCGTCAGCTGGCCCAACCTGCAGGACCCGTTCTACCAGGCCAACCCGACCGAGAACTACGACCGCTTCTTCCAGTACCTGGTGGCCGGCGCGCGCACGCTGATCGCCGACGGCGTGAAGCTGGGCAGCGCCGTGGACCAGGCCGTGCTGCGGCCCGCGGTCGATGCGGACCTGGCCGGCGACCCCGGCGTACTGGTCGACGTGAGCCTGGACGGTGCAGCCTCGCCCGCGACCGCCACGGTGACGCTGACCGCGCTGCGCGATGTCGACCTGGCGGGCCAGGTGCTGTTCGTCGCGCTGTACGAGACCGGGATCGTGCTGGCCACGCCGCCGGGCAGCAACGGCCAGACCGAGTTCCACCACGTCTTCCGCGACCGCGCCGACACCCTGCCGGTGCTGGGCGCCCTGGTCGCCGGCCAGCAGCAGGCGCACGCGGTCGCCCTGCAGCTGGGCGGCCGCGATCCGGCGACGGTCGAGGTCGTCGCCTTCATCCAGGACCCCGCCACGCTGGCCGTGCTGCAGGCGGGGTCGACCGCGGCCACCTCGCGCGTGCCGCCGCTCGCCGAAGGGATGCACCCATGATCCGCCGACTCGCCGCCGCCGCCCTGCTGCTCTGGGCCGGGAGCGCCGCCGCCGACCCCTACGCCTTCACCTGGGACGCGGGCGTCCAGGGCGCGACCGCCGACCTGCTGGCCCTGACGGTGTTCCACAGCGACGTCGTCAACACCGGCGAGAACGTCGGGCAGTACCGCGTGACCATGACCGTCGAGGCGCCCGCGGCCTGGGTGACGTCGATGTGCGAGGGCGACTTCTGCTACGCGCCCTTCATCCGCACCTTCGACTTCAGCCTGTCGCCCGGCGCGCACAACGACATCGGCGCCAACATCACGGCGGTCACCGATCCCGGGCGCGGCCTGGTCTCGATCACCGTGGCGAGCCTGGATGATCCGGGCCTGAGCATCACCCACGCGTTCACCGTGGTCACGCCGGGCTTCGACGTGCTGATCGTCGATGCCGATCCGGCCGGTGATCCCGTGCCGCTGACCGCAGCCGCCCTGGGCCTGGCCGGCAAGTCGGCGGTGGCCTGGAGCGCCGACCTCGTGGGCGCACCGGACGCCGCGTCGCTGGCTCCCTTCTCTGCCGTCATCTGGTCGACGGGCGCAGCGGTCACCGGCCTGGATGCGGGCGCCCGCACCGCGCTGGATGCCTTCGCGACGAACGGCGGCCTGGTCTGGCTGAACGGATCGAAGCTGGTCTTCGGGCAGTGCTTCAGCGGCTCGCCGGCCTACGACAGCCAGGGCCGGGCCTGGATGGGCCTGGTGGCGGGCGTCGACTGGGCCGCGGCCCTGCCCGCGCCCGGCAGCGTGGCCGGCGTGCCCGGGGACGAGCTGGGCGACGGCCTGGCCGTCGGCCTGGGCGGCGGCGACGGCGCCGACAACAGTCCGTCGCCCGATGCGCTGCTGGCCGTGGGAGGCGGCTTCGCCGCGCTGCAGTATCCCGGCAGCCAGGCCGCGGCGGTGCGCCGCGTGTGGGGCGCCGGCCGCGTCGTGACCATGGGCTTCACCTTCGAGGCCGTGTCGAGCGCCGCCGACCGCGCGGCCCTGGCCACGGCGGTCTTCGACTGGGCGGCCACCGGCGTCTCGGCCGCACCGGCGCCGGACGCCCCGGGCCTGGCGGCTCACGCCGCGCCGAACCCGTTCAACCCGCGCACGCTGATCACCTGGATCGCGCCCGCCGAGGGCGCCGCGACCGAGGTGACCGTGCACGACCTGCGCGGTCGCCGCGTGCGGCAGCTGGTGCTCGGCCGGGTCGCCGCCGGCCCGCAGTCCTGCGCGTGGGACGGACGCGACGACGCGGGGCGCACCCTGCCCGGCGGCCTGTACCTCGTGCGCATCCGCGCCGGAGCCCGGGCCACCACCCTGAAACTGACCCTGGCCAAGTAGGCCCGGCCGCCCCCTGCGGCCGCACGAACGAGGCATCACCATGCGCCATCGGAGCCTGCGTCCCCTCGTGCCCCTCCTTGTGCTCATCGCGCTGATGGGGGCCGGCCGGGCCGCCGCCCAGGACATCGTCGCGGCGGACTGGGAGCTCGAGACGGCCGACGGCGGGCGCGTGGCCTTCCACGAGGAATTGGCGCGCGGCCCGGTGGTGCTGAGCTTCTGGGCGACCTGGTGCCGCCCATGCCTGAAGGAACTGCCGCGGCTCGACGAGCTCGCGGGCGGCTACGCCGGCCGCGTGGCCTTCCTGGCCGTGAACACCGACAACAGCCGCGCCGTGGCGAAGGTCGCGCCCTACCTCGAGGCCGCGAAGTTCGGGAACCTGCGGGTGCCCATGGACACGGGCGGCCAGGTGCAGCAGCTGCTGCAGGTGGGCGGCGTGCTGCCCTTCGTGGCCCTGTACGACGCGCGCGGGCGCGAGGTGTACCGGCACGTCGGCTACAAGGAGGGCGACGAGCTCGAGCTGGCCGCCGCCATCGAGGCCCTGCTGGCCTCTCCCGCGGGCGCCGCGGCCGACGCCGGCAAGCCCGCCTGGGCCGAGGCCGTCACCGCGACCGACCGCTTCGAGTACTCGTACGCCAACGACACGCAGAAGGAGATCTTCGAGAACTGGCTGGACGTGGGCTACCAGTTCGGCGGGTTCCGCACCGGCATCCTGCTGGACAGCCGCGCGCCGAGCGAAGAGGGCGACCGCGGCAACAGCGTCGCCCACCGCTTCTTCGAGTTCTCCAGCGGCGAGTTCGACGTGCGCGTCGGCCACTTCTACGGCATGTTCGGCCGCGGCCTGGTCTTCAACGCCTACGAGGACCGCACCGTGCGCGTGGACACGCGCCTGGACGGCGTCACCGCCACCCTGCGCCACGGCCCGCTGACGGCCACGGCCTTCTCGGGGACGCCCTCGGCCGCCGGCGTGGACATCCGCGCGGCCGACGTCGAAGGCACGGTCGGCGGCGGCCTGAATCTCGGCGCCACGGGCATGACCTGGCGGCCGGACGCGTTCCAGGACGCCGACGGCTCGGTGCACCGCGAGTGGGTGGCGGCCCTGCGCGCCCGGCAGAAGCTGGCGAGCGCCGACTGGTACGTCGAGTACGGCTGGAAGAAGGGCTGGGACTTCGATCCCAACGATGACGGCTTCGACCGCGGCACGGCCTTCTACGCCAACGCGAACCTGTACCGCGGGCCGTTCTCGCTGTCCTGGGAGCACAGCGACTACCAGCGCTTCACCGTCGTGCGCGGCGCCGACGGGACCACGCCCCTGAACCGGCCGCCGAGCCTGACCCGCGACTTCACCTGGACGCTGCTGAACCGCTCGCCGCACCCCATGGACCAGGACGATGAGCGGGGCGACAACCTCGACGCGGTCTGGGCCCGGGACGGCTGGACGGCCGTCGGCAGCCTGGCCCACCTCGAAGACCATGCCGGCGAGACGGTCTACGAGCTGGCCTACGCCACCTTGCAGAAGGACCGTGTCGGCGACTTCCGGCTGCAGGGCGGCTTCGGCTACCAGGAGCAGGAGGGCCTGCGCCAGACCGTGGTCGGCGAGGTCTCGTGGTTCCTGGGCGACCGCCGCTCGCTGACGCTGCAGGCCGAGCACCAGCACGTGCGCGTGGGCGGCGGCTACGGCTACGACTACGGGGCCTACGACGAGGACTGGCTGAAGCTCGAGTACGAGACGGCGCCCGCCTGGGCCTTCGCCGCCATCCTCGAGATGAACAACAAGTACGACCTGCAGCAGCAGCCGGGCGAGCAGGACGGCCCATTCCCCGCCGGGCAGATCAGCTACACCCTGCCCCGCGGCGGCAACCTGAACCTGTGGTTCGGCAAGCGCCAGGCCGGCTACCTGTGCTCGGGCGGCGTCTGCAAGTACGAGCCCGCCTTCGAGGGCGTCGAGTTCTACGGCGTGTTCCGCTACTAGGCGGAACACGCCGCCCCCCTACCAGGCCGCGCGCTCCTCGCGCAGGGCCAGGTACGCGAAGCGCGCCAGGCGCGGTTCGACCAGCGTCTCGTAGTCGTCCCAGCTCATGGTGATCACCTCGCGGTGCGTGCCCGCGTTGAAGGTGATGGTGTCGGCCTCGGCCAGGCTGCCGTCGGCGTAGACGCGCAGGCCGTACAGGTTGCCGAACGGCGGCATCGCGCCCAGCTCGCAGTCGGGGAAGCGCGAGACGAACTCGCGCTCGAGCGCCAGGCTGATGGTGTGGGCGCCGGCGGCCTCGCGCAGCAGGTTGAAGTTCACCTTGCTCGCGGCCGGCACCACGGCCATGGCCATCAGGCCGTCGAGCTTGACCATCACCGTCTTGGCGAACTCGCGGCCGGGCACGCCGGTCTTGTGGGCCACGTCCTCGGCCGAGTAGGCCTTGGCGTGCTCGACGAAGGTGAAGTCGATCCCGTGGTCGCGCAGGTGGTCCAGGAGTTTTTCGCAGGGCATGGCGGTCCTCCTCGGTCGGGGGCGGAACGGGGCGCCCTGGCGCGGAGGCGGCGGTGCACGGCGGCGGGCGCACGGGTTGCGTCCGGGGCGCGCCGCGACGGGGCGGCGCGCCCCGGACCGGCCGGATTCCATCCTTCAGCATAGGCACGGACGGCGCCGTCCGCCCGTGGCCCTCACCACACGCGGTGCTCGCGGGCGAAGGACAGGTACTGTTCGTCCAGTGCGCCGGGCGGGCCGTGCAGCTGCAGGCCGCCCTCGTCGCCGTGGACGTTCATCTCCATCAGCACCGGGCCGCGCGTGGTCAGGGCCACGTCCCAGTGCTGCATGCGGAACGGAGCCATGGCCAGGGCGGCGCGGTGCATCAGGCCGAGCACCTCGTCCCAGCCTTCGATGACGTGGCCGTCGAGCTGCGCTCCGGTCTCGGGGTGTCGCGGGCTGTACTCGAAGAACGGCCCTTCGCGGCGGATCACGCGGCTGATGGCGCCGGTACCCGGATCGACGCGTCCCAGCACCGTGCCCGTGGCCATGTGCCGGCAATTGGATGTCTGCTGGCCGCGGGTGGGCAGCAGGATCACCGTCCGGAAGACCTCGGGCTCGCCGTGACGCACGAGCATCACGATGCGCAGGGAAGCCACGCAGCGACCGCAGAGGGCGCGCATGTCCTCGCGCTGCTCGAGCAGCTCGCACAGCAGGTACGTGCCGTTGCGGCGGGCGAAGCCGTCGATGCGCGCCACCGTCTCGTCGACCGTGGACGTGGTGCCGTCGAGGAACTCCAGCGTGCCGTCGCCGCGACGGCCGGTGATGGCCTGGGCGCCCCAGCCCGCCGAAGCATTGGACGGCTTGCCGAAGACGGGCAGGGCATCGGTGGTCAGCAGCCAGTGGCCCAGCTGCTCGGGCGTGGCCAACGCCCGGTTCCGCTCGAAACAGTCGGGAGTCGGCGCGTAGATGCGCCTGATCCCCGGCACCGGCAGGCCGAACGAGGCCAGCAGGCGGTACAGCGGGTGCTTGTGCGTCAGGCCGCGGACTTCCGGTTTCGAGTAGTGCAGGAATTCCTCGAACAGGCGCCAGCCGCCGAACGTGGCCGCCGCCGTGCGGTCGGGCACGCGCTCGCGGTCGAACAGGGCGTAACGGAAGTAGTCCGCGGGCCCGAGGTGCGTCGTCAGCTTCAGGCCGATCATGTCGCGGAACTGGCGGTTGAGCGGGACGCCGCAGCGTCCCTTCACTTCCTTCGCGGTACGCACCGCCGCACCGGCGGCGCGAATCACCCTGCCACTCCTGTTACCCACCGTACGCCACCCCCTCGGACGGACGGTCGAAGCGTCCCCTCCCCCAGGGGCCGCATGCCCGGAGCATGGCACGCCGGAGGTCTACTGATCAAGCATTTTCATTACGATCCCGTAACTCCTAGCCGCGTCATGGCTTCGTTCAGCTCGGCCACCAGGTCGGCGTCGGCGCCCTCCATGTAGTAGCGCAGCACGGCGTCGGTGCCGCTGGCCCGCAGCTCGAACCACTGGCCGGCGAACTCGATGAACGTGCCGTCGCCGGCGTGGAACACGCGCTCGATGGTCGGCAGCAGGGCGCCCTCGGGCAGGGCCTCGACCAGCTGCAGCGTGGCCTCGGCGGGCGGCTGCCCCTCCAGCCCCCGGAAGAAGGCGACGACGGCGTCCTTGCGGCGGTTGCCCTCGGCCTTGGCCCGGTCGCGGGCCTCGCCGGCCAGGCTCTCGTCGAACAGCGTGACGTCGCGGCGCTCGTAGAAGCGGTAGCGCGTGTCCCAGGCCTCGAGCTGCTCGAGGTAGAAGCCGGCGAAGCTGCCGCCGGTGCGGTGCAGGCGCGCGGCCAGGCACAGGCTCATGACGCCGATCTGCATGGCGTCCTTCTCCTTCGCCGCCAGGCTGCTGCGGGCGCCGGTGCGGCTGGTGACCGGCTCGGCGGGGCCCATGGCCGCGCCGCCGCTCTCCTCGGCCATGATCAGCAGCCGCGGCCGCGGGCCGAACGACGCCTTCACGCCCGTCACGTCGGTGGCCCCGCAGTCGGCGGCGCCGGCGGCGGTCTGCGCCTCGAGCGAGGTGACCAGCTCGGCGAAGTACTTGAAGCCCACCGGCACCCGGAAGGTGGCCAGCCGGGCCTGGCCGCGGGCGGTGACCCGCTCGGCGATCTCGCCGATGGAGCGGCTGGTGGGGTAGGTCGTCGCCACGATCCAGTTGGCCCGGTCCAGCTCGCCCGCCTCGCCCAGGGCCGCCAGCTTCAGCGCCGTCAGCATGAAATAGATCTGGTTGGGCTTGAAGAACACCAGGCAGCGCGCGTCGTCCAGCGGGTCGACCTCCAGGCCGGCCGCGGCGGCGGATGCGGCCAGGGCCGCGGGCGCGGTGGTGACCATGTTGAAGCGGTCGCCGTCCGGGTCCCAGATGAAGAACACGTGGCACGCATCGTCCCGCAGCAGCTGCTGGGCGCCGACGTTCTTGTACACCTGCCACTTGCCCGGGTCGACGCCGTGGTTCACGCCGTCCACCACGCCGATGCCGTGGTAGGTGCTGCTCTCCTGTTCGTGCGTGAAGAAGACCGGCGCGCCCTCGCCCGTGCCGATGCCCAGCAGCGCGAAGATGTCGCGGCCCGCCGGGCCCATGCTGCCGCCCTCGGTGCAGAACGCGGCCCGGAAGCCCAGCGCCGCCGCCGCGGGCACCTCGTCCAGCAGCGCCGCCGGCACGATGGTGCGCAGCACCTCGACGTAGGCCGCCGTGGGCTCGAAGTCGCGGTGGATGAGCGGGTCGTCGGCCGCCGCGAGGCGGATGGTCACGCCGCCGGTCTTCGCCCCGGCCACCAGCTGCCGCACGCCGTCGGCGATGGCGCCGGCCATCTCCAGCAGCTGGCCGCCGGTGTGGTCCATGGGCTTCCAGCCGCCCTTGTAGCTCTGGCTGTGGCTGGCGGTGAAGTTCTCGCCGCCGTCGAGCTCGTCGAAGAACACGCCGAAGCTGGACAGCCAGATCGGCGTGGTGCGCCGGCCCTCGGGCCGCAGGTGCACCTCGAGCCCGTGGGCGGCATAAAGCCGTGCCGCCAGGTCGATGAACGCCTGCGTGTGCGGGCGGACCTCGCCGCCCACGTGCAGCCGCCTGAGCCCCCGCGCCAACGCCAGGCGCGCCCGCGCCTCGAGCATGACCGCCACCGTCAGCGCGTTGAAGGGCACGCCCAGGTCGAACAGGTCGTCGGGATTCAGCAGGTCGCGGTAGCCGGCGGTGCCCAGGGCGAAGCCTGCCGCCCAGGCCTCCAGGCGCGCCTCGGCGACCAGCGCGGCGTCCAGCGTGAACGCTTCGGGACGGGCGAGAAACGGCGTGAACAGGGGGCGCGAGGCGCTCATGGCGGCTGCTCCGGTCTGGGGTGGCGATCGCGGGTACGCGGGCAGGATAGGCCCCGCCGAGGGCGATGGCAACGCCGGACGCGGGCCTACTTCACCAGGGTCATGCGTCCGGCCGAAGCGCCCGCGGCGGTGGTCAGCCGGTACAGGTAGACGCCGCTGCCCAGGCTGCGGCCGGCGTCGTCGCGGCCGTCCCAGACCACGCCCTGCTCGCCCGTCTCGCAGCCGCCGTCCAGCAGCGTGCGCACCAGGCGCCCGGCCACGTCGTGCACCGTCAGGCGCACCGTGCCGGCCGCGGGCAGCGCGAAGCGGATGGTGGTCGAGGGATTGAAGGGGTTCGGATGGTTGCCCAGCAGCCGGGCGCCCACGAGCGCGACGTCGGGCGCCGCCGACAGGGCGCCGGTCACCATGACGCTGCCCAG